>JAQBYL010000269.1 GCA_027622495.1 Pseudomonadota bacterium | reverse complement strand
GGCCAGGACCAGCAACATGGAGTACCCTTTGATCGCTTGTTGCTGGTGATTATGATGCCTATCGACGGCGATTTTGAGTGGTTCGTATGAAAGACGCCGAAATGCAACGCTGGTTGGACGAATTGCGGGTTGAACACCGCGATCTGGATGAAGTCATCGTCCATCTGCTGGCAGCCCGCCATCACGACAGTATGCGCATCCAGCGCCTGAAGAAGCGCAAACTCAAGATCAAAGACATGATCACCAAACTCGAAAGTGAGCTGATACCGGACCTGGACGCATGAGTGATGGCTTAACGGTTGCAATCTCCTCGCGCGCTCTGTTCGATCTGCGTGCCAGCAACGACGTGTATGAGCACGACGGGCTGGAAGCCTACCGGCAATACCAGATTACCCATGAAGAGCAGACTCTGAACCCCGGAGAGGGGTTTAACTTTGTCGTTAAACTTCTGAATATCAATAAGTTACTCAACAAAGATAAAGTAGAAGTAATCTTACTGTCGCGCAATTCGGGCGACACCGGCCTGCGGATCTTCAATTCGATCCGGGACCATGGCCTGGACATTACCCGTGCTGCGTTCTGTGGCGGTGAAAGCCCCTATCGTTACATTCAGGCATTTGGCTGTGATCTGTTTCTGTCCACGCACTCAGATGATGTCAGCCATGCACTGGCCCACGGGGTGGCCGCAGCAACGCTGTTACCGAATCCCAACAAGGTTGCGACCGAAAGCGATGGCTTGCGCCTCGCCTTTGACGGCGATTCGGTGTTGTTCTCGGATGAAGCAGAACGCGTCTATCAGGCCCGCGGGCTTGAGGCGTTTGCCGAAACAGAAACGCGCCAGGCTGGCCAGCCGCTGGCAGGAGGGCCGTTCAAATCGTTCTTGAGTTCGCTGCACCAGCTGCAACAGGAGTTTGGTGAAGAGCGCTGCCCGATCCGGACTGCGCTTGTCACGGCGCGCAGTGCACCGGCACATGAGCGCGTGATCCGGACATTGCGGGCCTGGGACATCCGCATCGATGAGTCACTGTTTCTCGGCGGAAAGAACAAAACCGAATTCCTGCGGGCGTTCAATGCAGATGTGTTCTTCGATGATCAGAGCGTACACGTTGAGCGCGCCAGCGAAGCCGTGACTTCAGGACATGTTCCGAGCGGAATCGTCAACACCGGTTGATATGCTTTTCGGTTATAGTCGGTGGCGTCTAGGTGCGGGTATGAGTTGAATGAAACTACAGCAGCTGCGCTATATCTGGGAGGTAGCCCACCACGATCTCAACGTCTCTGCCACAGCCCAGAGTCTGTTCACCAGTCAGCCCGGCATCAGCAAACAGATCCGCCTGCTCGAAGATGAGCTCGGGGTCGAGATATTTGCCCGCAGTGGCAAGCACCTGACCCACATCACCCCGGTCGGAAACCTGATCATTCAGGTCGCCGGTGACATTTTGCGCCAGGTTGAGTCGATCAAGCAGGTCGCCCAGGAATACAGCAACGAAAAAAAGGGCAGCCTGGCAATCGCTACGACCCACACGCAGGCGCGCTATGCGCTGCCGAAAATCATCGGTGCGTTCCGCAAGGACTACCCCGATGTGACGATGCACATGAATCAGGGCACACCCAACCAGATTGCCGAGCTTGCGGCGACCGGAGAGGTGGATTTTGCCATCGCGACAGAGGGTCTGGATCTGTTCAACGACCTGGTGATGATGCCCTGTTATCGCTGGCACCGGGCCATCGTGGTACCCAAGGACCACCCGCTGACCAAGGTTAAACGTTTGAGCCTTGCGGAGATCGCGGCCCAACCCATTGTGACCTACGTGTTCGGGTTTACCGGCCGCTCGATGCTGGATGAGGCGTTCGTCTCGGAGGGGCTTAAACCAAACGTCGTTTTTACCGCCACCGATACAGACGTGATCAAGACCTATGTCCGCCTGGGGATGGGGGTTGGCATCATCGCAGCGATGGCGCTGGATCCGGTTCAAGACACCGATCTGGTGGCGTTGGACGCATCACATCTGTTCCGTCCGAGCGTGACACACATTGGTTTTCGCCGAGGAACATTCCTGCGCCGTTACATGTATGACTTCATTGAGCGATTTGCCCCCCATCTGGACCGGTACAAGGTGGATGAAGCGGTGGCCTGTTCAACGCGGTTGGAGCGCGAGAAGCTTTTTGCAGACACAGAACTGCCTGTTCGTTAGGCCTGAGAGCGTCAAAGCCGGAATCTTGAGCTATGCTTGTGTCTGATCAACAACAAAAATAGGCAACCGGTGGACGTAGTTTGTTTGGACATGGAAGGCGTGATCGTGCCGGAAATCTGGCCGGCAGTCGCCGCGCGAACCGGCGTCGACGCCCTGACCCTCACCACCCGGGATGTTCCGGTTTACACCGACCTGATGGACCATCGTTTAAAGGCGCTGGCAGACAACGACATCTCACTGAGCACCATCACAGGCATCATCTCAACCCTCGATCTACTTGATGGCGCGAAAGCGTTTCTCGATGAATTGCGGATGCGCTATCAGGTAGCGATCATCTCCGACACCTTTTATGAATTTGCCGGCCCGTTCATGCGCAAACTGGGGTGGCCCACGCTGTTGTGTCATCGGTTACAGATCGAGAACGACAGGATCACCGACTACCGTATTCGCCAACCCGATCCGAAACGCTGTTCGATCAAAGCGTTCAAATCACTGAATTTCAATGTCTATGCCGCAGGGGATTCCTATAACGATGTCACCATGCTCGAAGAAGCTGACGCAGGTTTTCTGTTCCGGGCGCCGGACGGGGTTAAAAAGGAATTCCCGCAGTATGCATCCACCGATGATTACGCCGAGCTGATCGCGATGTTTGATGCGCAGGCCACCAATGGCTGAGTTTTCGCTACCCGATCTATGCGACAACCACTCGAGCGTGCTCGCCGTGCTGGCACCGGGTTATATCTCCTACGGGCAACGTCAGGTTTATGCCGGATCAATCGCAACAGTTAAATGTCACGAAGACAATTCCCTGGTGGCCGAGCGGTTAGCACAACCCGGCGAGGGTAGAGTGCTGGTCGTTGATGGCGGCGGGTCGATGCGCTGCGCGCTGCTCGGTGACAACCTTGCGCTTAAGGGTTCCGAAAACGGTTGGGCCGGCGTGCTCATCTACGGGTGTGTGCGCGATGTGGAAATTCTTGCGGGGATCGATATAGGGGTGCATGCGCTGGCCGCAAACCCGATGCGAAGTGTTAAACGCGACACCGGTCTTGTGGATGTGCCACTGCATTTCGCTGGTGTGCATTTCGTCCCCGGGCAGTTTCTGTACGCAGATCGCAACGGGTTGGCCGTGGCACCACTCGATTTACTGCTTTAGCTTGGCTAAAGCGGCCTGCTAAAGCCGCAGAACCCGCAACTCTGCGCACTCCACACTTCGCTGCCACTGATGGTCGAAGCGATCCGTGTGTCGACGCGCGGTGACCGGGTCGTAGTAGTTAGCGTAAGCGATGTATTCACGATAGTCCGGTGCAATCCAAAAACCACTTGCGTCCCAGACGAGCATGTTCTCATCGGCGGGAGACACCTCTTTCGGCAGGCATCTGATGGAAATCTTGTCGTCCATGCGCCGTGCCAGTTCAACCAGACGGTGTGCCCGTGTGACCATCGGGTGCGGATCGCTGATCAGTACCCGCACCTCTGTGTGTCTGCTGTTTCGAACAAACGCAGATATTGCATTGACCACGTCTGTGTTGTCGAACAACAGGTGATCAAGCGTCGGTGAGTAGATCCGAAGGCTTCGACGAGGCAGATCCACTGTGGTCTTCAGGCTCTCGATGCAGGCCTGTTCTCCATCGAAGTGATGCAGTTCGTAGGGTGGTGTGTCATCAATGGGTAGCGCCTCACGAACTTCGAATTCAACCGGGCCGATGGTTCCATCAAAGGGCAGGGGCAGGATCATCTCCATGTTGATGTGCGGGATGCCAGCTTCTTCGAATTCGTAGCCTTCAACGAGAAATCCAGCCCGACTGTAGAATGCCCTGGCGTGCGTCTGGGCGTGCAGAAACACTTTCTCGAAACCGCTGAGTTTTGCGGTCTCCACCGCCAGATTCAGAAGTTTGAAACCAATGCCCGTTCCGCGAAATTCGGCAAGCACCGCCATGCGGCCGATCTGACCCGACGCGAGCAGTCTGGCGCAACCAACGGCCAGGCCTAACTCGTTGACTGCCAGAAAATGGCGTGAACCTTCATCCTCACCGTCCCATTCGATCTCTTTTGGAACGTTCTGTTCCACAATGAAAACCCGCCGGCGGATATCCTGGAGTTTCTCGCTGTGACTGCTCCAGGGGACTTCTGTTACATGCACCTCCATCAGTCATCCCCCAGTGAAACGTGAGCTCGGCCGACGTAGGTGGCGGGGGTCAGACCAGCCAGTTCGCGGGCGGCTTCTGGCGGCAGCTTGAGGTTCGTAAGAATTTGCGAAAACGTGTCTGCGTCAAGGCGTTTACCACGCGTTGCTTTCTTCAAGCGTTCGTAAGGTTCATCCATGCCGTATTTGCGCATGACCGTCTGAACTGCTTCTCCAAGCACCTCCCAGTTGTGGTCCAGGTCCTCGGCGATCTTTGCTTCATTCACGTGCAGCCTGGAAAGGCCTTTAAGGGTCGCCTGATAGGCAACCATGCAATGGCCCAGAGCGCTGCCGATGTTGCGCAGGACAGTGGAGTCAGACAGATCGCGTTGCCAGCGTGAAACCTGCAGTTTGCTCGCCATGTGGATGAGCAGTGCGTTCGCAATGCCGATGTTACCCTCGGAATTTTCAAAATCGATGGGATTGACCTTGTGCGGCATGGTTGAGGAACCGGTTTCACCCTCCACCTGTTTCTGACCGAAATATTCAATTGCAATGTAGGCCCACACGTCCTGATCAAAATCCAGCAATGTCTGATTGAACCGGATCAGCGCGTGAAACAACTCGGCGATGTAGTCATGTGGTTCGATCTGAGTTGTAAATGGGTTTATTTCAAGGCCCAACGATTGCACAAAGTCGCGACTGACCTCCTGCCAGGCGATGTCAGGATACGCAGCGAGATGAGCGTTGTAGTTGCCGACTGCGCCGTTCATCTTGCCCAGAAGAACAACACTGGCAACGTTCTCGCGATGTTTGTGCAGACGATGTGCGGTGTTCTGAATTTCTTTGCCCAGCGCAGTCGGCGAAGCAGGCTGACCATGGGTGTGGGCGAGCATGGGTATGTGTGCAGTGGTCAGCGCAAACTCGTTCAGTGTTCCAATGAGGCTGTCCATGAGTGGCAACATCACGTCGCAGCGCGCATCCTTGAGCATCAGCGCATAGGCCAGGTTGTTGATATCTTCTGATGTGCACGCGAAGTGAACGAACTCAGCATACGCGCCGAGGCCATCGATCTGCTGCAGGGTTTCTTTAACAAAATACTCCACCGCTTTAACGTCGTGGTTGGTGGTGGCTTCAATGGCTTTGATCCGCGCTGCATTTTCTGCGGTAAAATTAAGGTACACGTCTTTCAGTGCGGCGGCTTGGCTTTTGTTCAGAGCAGGTAGTTGAGGGATATCATCGATACCGGCCAGATGGGCAAACCACGCGCATTCAACCTGGGTGCGGTAACGCATGAGCCCATACTCGCTGGCGATGGGCGATAGATCAGCGACTTTGGACCGGTAACGTCCGTCGATGGCGCTGATGGCGGTGATGGTTTCAAGATTCATGTGTTGGCCGCAGGGTTTGCCGGAAATGCTGCAAGGCTAGCAGCAGGGAGCGACGACGCAATATTAATTGCCAGCGTCGGCCGCCGAGTTGGTCCCACAGCCAGGCAAATCGAACCGCTGCGAGCAGCAGCGAACGGATGTTTGCCGCAGTTCGAGCCTGTTGAAGGGCAGTCGGATCACCGACGACCTGAATGCGTTTGCCGAGTTTACTGAGTGTGTCCTGGTAGATGTAGGCAAGGCGGAACTCGATTTGCGTAACAGGCCGATCCGCAGCCACACGGTCCAGCGACATGCCGAGTTGGGCCACCGTGCGGGGGGA
>JAQBYL010000268.1 GCA_027622495.1 Pseudomonadota bacterium | reverse complement strand
TAGTGGGTAGCTGCTTTGTCATGTGAGCCGAGCGCTGCGACGGCGCGGTATTCGACCAGTGCGCGTTCATGCTGGTCGAGATCGCTCAACCAGTCGGCCAGCACCTGATGATGTTCGGCGACGAGGGGCACCGTCCTGACCAGGTCTTCCTGCACCTGGGCCGCCACACGGAAGCTGCCGGATTCATGTAGAAACTCAGCAAGCTGATGCAGCGCATCCGGCTGCCGACCACCAGCCTGCCAGTAGTTCTGGAGTGCGTCGATGGCCTTGTGTGTGGGACCGTGTTCGGCATAGGCGCGTGAAGCAACAAGGTAGGGGCTGTCAGTGCCAACATAGGCCGGATACATCTCGATGGCGACCGTTGCGTTTGCGATGGCTTCCTCGAACTGCGACTTTTTGAGTGCAAGACCAGCTTTTTCCATCACGTCCTTGAACTCGTTCAGGTTGCGTGTGACCGATCCATAGGCCTCACCAAGGTAGGTGTTGAATGCCTTGTCAAGCTCCCTCGGTGTTACCTTGAGTCCCTGCAGAATAGCGTCTTCAGTGGACGCCCCGTTGGCATACGCAGCCAGCATACCGGTCAGCCCATCAGGAAAATTCTCGGCGATGTAGACACATAAAAGGCCTGCCTGCACATAGGAAACAGCGATCTGATTCGGGTAGCGCGGTCTGATGAAACCTTCATCCAGCTCGGCAACCGGCAGCAACCGCTCCTCATTGATCGCTTCGAGAAAATGCAGCGGAACCGAACTGTTGCGGCTGGGTCCGTGGCGTCGTTCTTCATACACACTCACGCCTTCAGAAAACCAGCGCGAAACCAGGTTGCTGGTTGCGTTCAGGGTGTACACATGAGCAAGCTCATGCCACAGAGCACTCGACCAGTCGAACTCGTCTGCCGGCTTGGCCGATGGACCGTCCATGACCACCACATCGCCGAACGCGGCACCGAGGATGCCGATCCCCGGCAGGCCGGCGGTTCGAACGGCGAAATCATCGTGATGCTGATACAGCTCAACGACCACCGGCCGCAGAAGCTTGTATGAATAACGCTGCGCCATGCCAACCGCAGCATCTGCGACAAACTGATGAACATAAGGGGCAAGTACCGCTGCCTCTTCTTTGTGTACCCGCAAGATCAGGTCGTCGGAGACAATCTCATCAAACCCCTCTGCCAGGCTGTCCAGCAGACGCAAGGTGTTGACGACTTCGGCGTTGTACGGGTCGCCGTTGTAGGCCTGGGTGAGATGATCACGTGCCTCATCGAAGCGGTTCAGACGCAACAGGTTAGTGCCGAGATCAGCGTGCGCCACCCAGTGGTCGGGCTGGGTGAGGGTTGCCCTTTCAAGAAGCGCGACGGCCTCCGCGTAACGGCGGGTAATGACGTAGTAGTAGGCAGGGATCGCAAAGGCGTCGCCATAGTGCGGATTCAAGCTCAGGGCCTGCGTGCTGCGCTCACTTGACCCATCGGCAGACAGATTGCCGGTCAGGTGATCTGCAGCGGCGAGCAGGGCGAGAATTTCCAGACGCGCAGCCAGCTCAAGATCAGCATCGAGGAGGGGGGTGAGGATTTCGCTCGCAGCAGCTGAGTTACCACTTTGCAGATGAGTTCGTGCGATCAGTGCGTTAGCACCCGGATGGTCGGGATGCGCTGCAAGCACGCGTTGGATCAGCTCCTGAGCTTTGCTGTCGAAACGGCCGGTCAGGAGACCTGCCAGCCCGAGCAGTGCGTCTACCTGGTCCGCGTCGATCTCAAGCGCTTCATGGAACAGCTTCTCGGCATCCTTGGGCTGGTGGATCGATACAAAAAACAAGCCCCAGCGGGCGCGCAACCTGGCGTCATCCGGGTGTGCTTCGAGCGCCCGCTGAAATGCCCGGTTGGCGGTCTTCCGGTCACCGGTGCGCCAGAACACTTCGGCGTGGATGGCTTCATCGTTGCCGATCAAAAGGTCCAGGTAGCAGCTTCTGGCCTGATCCTTCTGCCCGCTGTCATTCAGGGTGTTACACACATCCAGCGATGCCGCAGCCGGCAGGCTGATGAGCGCCAGCATCGCCGAGAACATGAGTGGCAGCGGGCTCACCCATCCCCCTGCGGATTTTCCAGGGTCTCGATTTCACTCTGCACTACCGCCATGTCGAGCAGCAGTTGCTGCAGCCGCGAAAAATACGCTTCGGTGGTGTAGTCATCACGCACCGCGCGCAGGGCCTCAATGGCCTGTTCGATCTCATCACGCCGGGCGTACAGCGGTGCAGCCGCTGCCAGCTGCTCACGGTACACCTGCAGCGCAGCCAGCTTGAGGGTGGTAAATGGTCCGGTTCGCGTGGGGTTTTCTGATGCCATTTCCTGCTGCCGGTCGAAATAGGCCTCGACCCGGCTCACACCAAAGGCAAACGCTTCTTCGGCACTGACCTCTTGATCTTTATCTGTGTCGGCTTCTTTTAAGGTGAGTGCACGAGTGAGATAACCGCACAGGTGGGTGGCGTTGCGCTGGCCACCGCTTCGGGTCGCCGTCATAACAGTGCGGTGCGGGGCTTTGAGGAACTCATGCACCGCCCCACTTGAACTGCCACAGACGATGATCAGCTGGCGACGCGCCGGATGGGCGTCAAGCCAGGTTGCGAGTTGGGCGGCGGTTGGATCACGTCCGGGCAGATTGAAGCGGAAGTGTTCTTCATCAAAACTGCCATGACCGATGTATAGCAACATCAGCGCATCGTCGGCAACGCTTTGTTGAGCCCAGCTGCCCAATGTTGCTTCGAGTGCGTCGGTAGTTGCCTGCGAACCGATCAGCAGGGTTACTACATCGGTAGTATCGGCGAGTGCTTCGGAGATGGCCTGTGCCTGGCTATCGAACGCCTCGCGATACGTGGCTTCGCCGCCGAGACCGGCGATGACCAGCGCTCTTGTCGTTGCAGCATCAGTTGCAGCGGATAGCGTCAGGGCAAGCAGCAGCCAGACTTTCATATGCGCCCCCACCAGCGTCGCAAAGACCAGTCAGCGGCCTTCAAAACCAGCAGCAGCAGAAAGAAAACCGGCGCGGACCACAGCGGCAGGTGCGTGGTGCTGCGGATGCCCGATGATCTGTAGGTGATTGCATTGGCAATTTCAGCCACTTGCGCCGGCTGCCAGTAGCTTCCACCGGTTGCCTCACTCAAGCGTTGCAGCAGCGCCTGATTCTGGGTCGGCTCAAAATATTCCTGATTCGCAACACCGGTGCGGATGAAGCGGGTGATGGTTTCAATTGAGCCTGCACCTTCCATGGTGACATCCAGACGATAAACGCCAGGATCACCCGGTGTCACCCGCGCACCGAGCTGACCCGGGATGCTGCCGGGGGTCAGCGTGATCTGACTCTGGGTCCGATCGGGTCGGGTCAGCAGCGCGGTGGCGTTGAGGCCGGAAATGGGCCGGTACTGCTCATCGCGGCCAAAGGCACGCAGAACGATGTCGCCTTCCTGCTCGGTCAGCGCCAGGGTTCTGGGTTGCGGTGCCTGCACAGCCAGCGCGCGGATGAGCTGGCGCCAGAACTGTGCATGGCGTGGATCATCTTCGGGTGTGCGCATCTGCCAGCGCCAGGTGGTTGAGGTGGCGAGGATTGCGGTGGTGCCCAAGCCGTATGGCTGAGTGACCAGCAGGGGCTGTGTACCCGTGCTGCCGATGTGTTCGAGCAGCACGCTGGCGGCGGGTTTCAGATCACCCAGACGCTGCACATCGGCCAGTGGTGGCAGAGTGGGCCAGCCGCCGTGACCTTCCCCCACATCGAACTGGGTGATCGGTGAACTGCGGCCGTTGCGGGTCGGAACCGCAACCCCTTCGGCCACCTGATAGGTCGGTGCACGTTCGCGATCGAGTGTCACCGGTAATGCATGGGCCAGGGGGGATGCGTCCCAGCCGCCGTCATCCAGAGCATTGCGTCCGGCCAGCATCAGCAGTGAGCCGCCGCGGTCCGCGACAAACTGTTCCAGCCAGCCATGTTGCGCATCGGTCAGAGAAGTAGCCGGCAGGCTGCCAAGGATGATCAGATCGAATGCGAACAGCGCCGCCAGGCTTGCAGGAAAACCATCGACAAACTCAGTTGCTGTTTCAGGCCCCTGGCGATAAGTCTTGCGATCGGTGGTCCGCAGCCACAGGCTCAGATCGATGACGTCATCAATCTGCAGCGCGCGCTGCAGAAACTTGTATTCCCAGCGCGGTTCGCCTTCCAGGTACAGCACCGATCGACGCCGCTGTGTGACGGTGAGCAGCCGTTCCACGTGATTGTTCTGCTCCAGAATGTCGCCTTCGGGGGCAGAGAGCTCGAAGTTCAGTTCACGAATCCCACCGCTGCCGCTGTCGAACGCAATCTCGGTTCGCACTGTGGCGCGATCGGCTGGCAGATCCAGGGGTTGCATTGCCAGCAGCCGGTTGCCTTCGCGAACCCGCAGCACGGCCGGACCCGGACTGCTGTGCCGGATCGCGACCGTGGCGACCACCTGCGAATTTGGCGGTGCTTCGGCGGGAAGCTTAACGTCGGTGAGCTGAGTTTCGCCTTCCAGGTGCAGGGCGCCAATCCCGATGGTGTGGACGGGTATACCGCGTGCGCGCAGGTCAGCGATGTCGCGACCACCGTGCTCATTGTCGGCGCCGTCTGAGATCACCACCACTGCTGCAAGCGGTGTGCCCTGCAGACCGTCGATGACCGACCTGATCGACGAGATGAGATGGGTCTTGTCTGCGTCGGCTGATGTGGGCTCAGAAGAGTTGGGCCGCACCGGCACCCTGGCAAACTCGAACATCTCGGTCTGGGCCACCGCGCTCAGGCTCGGGCGCAGTTGTGAATCGATCAGGTCCCGGGCGCTCTCGAGCCGGGTCTGCTGTTCGGCTGCATCGGTCAACTCCATGCTGGCCGAGGTGTCGAGCATTACGGCTACCGTATTCACGCCGGGTTGCATGGTGGTGGTTTTCAGAACCGGGTTACTGAGCAGACCGATCACCCCCAGAACCACCATGGTCTGCGCAGAGGCGATGATCAGGCGTTTGCCCAGACTCAGCGATCGTGTGCGCGAGCCAAACAGGACGCTGGCAAAGGTTAGCAATGTCAGAATCATACACGCCGCGATCCACCAGCCTGGATCGGTAACGTTTGCGAACAGGAGTTCACCATCGCGCCAGACTTCGAGCGGATAACTGAACAGGATTTCAAACCACATCACGTGTTAAACCGCTAGAACTAGTGGGTCAGCACGTAGGTCAGAACGTTGACACCGAGCCGGTAGCTTAAGGTGCTGAAACGCTCGAAGTACCATTGACCATAGGCCTCCCGCTCCCAACCGTCGGCGATGTCGGTATTGTGCGTGCCAATGGCCATCAGCCGGCCCTGTTCGTCGAAAAAGCCGCGCATGCTGGGATGCTCAAGTGACCCGGCCGGATAGCGGTGCATCCAGTAGGGCTCCACCGTGGTCACCCGGTTGGCGAAGCTGTGCGCCGGGATCTGCGGCATTTCATCCATGTCGAACACGGTGTGAAAGATCGGATGTTCGAGGGGCACTTCACGCCAGCGCACACCGGGCAGCGCCGCACGCATCAGACGTTCAAAGCTCGACCACTCTGCATCCCCCCAGAAATCATCAGCCCACAGAAAACCGCCGTTCTTAAGGTAAGTGCCCAGGGCTTGCGCTTCTTCGTCACTGAACCGCAGGTAACCCACGTCGGACATGAACAGCAAGGGGTAGTCGCCGAGGTCCGGAGCATCGAAGCGGCGGCGCACGGGGTTTTCGGATGCGCGGATCCGGGTGAGTTGCTGCAGGCGTTTTGCGAAGTTGTGTTCGGCCTGCGGGTAGTCGGTTTCCCAGCGGGCCCAGATTCGACCTTCAAACTGGTAGTAGGCCTCACCCATGCCACCGACGCTGTCGTATTCGATGCGGGCAAAGGTGAGACGGGTCAGATCTTCAGGGTTGGTGCGTTCAACGGCCTCCATGGCACCGATGGACGGCGCCAGCAACAGCAGAAGCGCGAAGGTCCGCCAGTGCATCAAACCACTCCGATGGATGG
>JAQBYL010000267.1 GCA_027622495.1 Pseudomonadota bacterium | reverse complement strand
CTACGCGTGTTTCAAAAATATACTGCCAATAGTCGATTTCGACCGCATTTGCTGTCGTCGCCGAGGCCATGATTGTCCCGGCCATCAATGTCGCTTTGGTAATGTTATGCATGTTTTCCTCCGTTGGGTGGGCTTGATCCTGTCGCGTGATGCAGCGTGCCTTTGCCTACGATCCAGTCGTATTCTAACGGCCTCCCCCCAAACGCCGCAGCAAGGGGATTGGCGATCAAGCTGGACCGACACACCCCTGTTCGTCAATAAAATAATTTACTTGAGTTATTAAAAGTACCATGCAAGCTTCCCTTAACCCAAGCTGGACAAAGAATTCGCCCACGTGTCTGCTGCCGCGCAAGGCTATCGTGACAATACGACGCCAACGACCCAAAGGACCCGGACATGACGGTTTCACCATTTTCGGACACGGCCTCAGCAGCAAATGCGCCACCGCCCAAGACACCCCGCGCCGCCCGCACAGCCAAAGGCAAAAACCCCGGTCGCAGCCGCGAACACAACCGTCGCGTGGTTCTAGAACTGCTGCGCCGCAGCGGACCTTTGGGGCGCAAGGCGTTGGCAGATCTTGCGCAGATTTCAACGCAGGCCGTCGCCAACATCATCGACGAGCTGATGAACGAGCAAATGCTTCTGGATCTGGGCCGCAAGCGGACCGGCCGGGGCATGCCGCCGATTCAGTATGCGATCAACCCGAACGGCGCCATCACAATCGGTCTGGAAATTGCCGTCGGCTCGCTGACCGCTGTGGTGTTGGATCTAGGCGGCAACATGCGCGCCAGGGAATTGACAGCCTTACCAGACATGACGGCTGACGTCGTACTTGACCTGATCAGTGGTATGGTCACCCGCTTGCGCGCTAGGTTTCAAGCCCAGTTAATCGGCATCGGCGTTGTGATGCCCGGCCCGTTCGAGATCGAGGGACTGACCGGTGTCGGCCCCACAACCCTTCCTGACTGGTCTGGTGTCGATGTCGCTGCCTTGCTGCACAAACGCTGCGGCGTGTCTGTCACCGTCGACAACGATGCCAACGCCGCCGCGGTCGGCGAAATGCTGTTCGGACAAGGACATTCCGTGTCCGAATTCTGCATGCTCTATTTCGGCGCGGGTGTTGGAATGGGTGCCATGATCGGAGACCAACCGCTCAAAGGGGCGTTCGGCAACGCAGGCGAAATCGGGCATATCGTCGTTGTACCTGATGGTCTGCCCTGCCAGTGCGGGCAGAAAGGGTGTCTTGAACGCTATGTTTCGCTGCATGCGCTTTCAGAATGGATGACCAAGGATGGCGTGACGCCGGACAGCGCAGCTTTGTTACAACTACATGCGGCACAGGACCCTAGGTTGCGGGCCTGGCTTGACCGCGCCGCACCGCACCTGTCGTGGATGATAGGCCTGTTGGAAAACATCTTCGATCCGCAAACCGTCATTCTGGGAGGCAAGATGCCACTGCCCGTCCTGGACGACCTGATTTCCAGACTGGCCATTCCTACCAGCGTCGCGAACAGACGCGACCGGCTCCTGGCCCGCGTGCAAAGCGGCCAGACCGGCGAGGAATCTGCCGCACTAGGGGCTGCTGCGCTGCCGTTCTTCAACGCCATCACCCCGCAACTTCACCAGAACGAGGATCAGGCCATTGTCTGAACCCAGCCAAGGATGCTGCCATGACTGCCGACCAAACCCGTCTTGCCCGCCGCGAAGCTGCGCCTGCCCTGATGCGCCTATCCCGTGCGTTGTCACGCTTGGACAGCGTCCTGACCATCATGAACACAGGGGCGCATCCTGACGACGAACAAAGCGGTCTGTTGGCATGGCTGCGTTACGGACAGGGGCTGCGGGTCATTGTCGCCTGTTCCACCCGCGGTGAAGGTGGACAGAACACATTGGGGCCTGAACGCGGTGGCATGTTGGGCCTGATCCGCACCCGCGAAATGGAAGAGGCCGCACGCGTTCTGGATTGCGATGTGGCGTGGCTGGGTTTCGGAACAGACGACACGGTGCATGATTTTGGCTTTTCCAAGGATGGTGACGATACATTTCATCGCTGGAACGAAGAATTGATCGTAGAGAGACTTGCGCGCGCTTACCGACACTATCGTCCGGATGTTGTTCTGCCGACCTTTCTGGATGTGCCCGGCCAACATGGTCATCACCGCGCGATGACTCGTGCCGCAGAACAGGCCATTGCCTTGGCCGCAGACCCAGACAAATTGATGGATCATCCGGACCGGCCCTGGACCGTGACACATCATTATCTGCCCGCGTGGTCAGGCGGTGGTGGCACCTACGACGACGCGCTGCCGCCGCCGCCAGCAACTCTGACGATCACCGCCGCACCGCAAGATCCGACCACCGGTGTCACTTACACCGAGATCGGTCAGTGGTCACGCGCGCGCCACGCGTCGCAGGGGATGGGGCATTGGTCTGACAAACCTCAGGACACCTGGCAACTGCACCGCGTCAACGGGGGTGTTGAAGAGCTTATTGCCGAAACCCTGCCCCACGCGGTCGCGGACCTCGCCCAGCTTGCCGGCCCGGCGGCGCAGGCACTCATCACTGCCGCCGAAGCCATTGCCCAAGCCCAGTCTGCGTTCCCGGACGCCAAGGCAGTTCAGGCAGCGCTGGCGCAGGCTGATGCGGCGATGGAATCCGCGCAGCGGATGGCGAACCTAGACTTCCAGAACGCCCATGGCCACCGCCTGACCCGCAAGCGCCGTGAAATCGGTCTGGCGCTCGCCGAGGCGGCTGGCCTGTCATTGATCGCTGGATCAAAAAATGCAGCCCTTGTACCGGGTGGTCGCGAAACAATCCATGTCGCTCAGACGACACCTTTTATGGCCACGGATGTCAGCATTTCACTTAAACTTCCCACCGGTGTCACCGGAGAGACCGCCTCGATGATAGATCGCGCTGCTGATCTGGCGCTGCAGGTCGATCCGAATGCACCCTTCACCACCCCATTCGTTTCAAGTTTCGATCCGCTTGGAGGAAACGGCCATAGCTGGCTCGTTTTGTCAGCGAACATCGCCGGTCGGGACATCCAGATCAATGTTGATCTCGAACACCCGCTGACAGTTGTGCCAACCCAAGATATTGCGCTGCATCCTGCACGCTTCATCCGCCGCACGGGAGACGCTGGTCCGCTAACAGCAACTGTCACCGGGACACCTGATTTCGACATCCCACAAGGATGGCACCTGGCACAAGAGGGCACCGTCCTCACCATCACTCCATCTGCCGATTTAGCCCCGGGACTTGTTACGCTGCCCGCGCATATCGGCGGGCGAGAGGCGCAGGCGACAACAACGGCTGCGTATCCGCATATCGGCACTGTGCGGTATCCAGAACAGGCTGGCCTGCAAATTCTAACACTGGATCTGACCTTGCCCGAAAAAGCACGGATTGCCTACATTGGGTCAGGTGATTCCATCGGAAACTGGCTGTTGCGCCTGGGTCTTGATGTCACGATATTGCAAAACATCACACCACAAGAGGATTTCGCCACCTATACCACCGTCTTAGTCGGCGTTGTTGCTTACGGAAACCGTCCAGACCTTACCGCAGCCACCACCCGCTTGCACGCATTTGTCGAAAAAGGCGGGCACCTTGTCACGCTTTACCAACGCCCCGATCAGGGCTGGAACAATGACACAACGCCGCCACGCAGGCTGAAGATCGGCACACCGTCATTACGCTGGCGAGTGACTGACTCCGCAGCAAAGGTTACAATCCTTGATCCTGACTATCCGCTGTTGACAGCACCCAATGTCATCACTCCTGTCGACTTCGACGGCTGGGACAAAGAGCGGGGGCTCTATTTTGCAGCTGATTGGGACGCAGCCTACACACCACTTCTTGCTATGTCGGATGCGGACGAAACCCCACTCAAAGGCGCGCTGTTGTCTGCGCGGATCGGCAAAGGACGACATACCCACACCAGTCTTGTGCTGCATCACCAGATGGACCGTATGGTGCCGGGCGCGTTCCGGTTGATGTGCAACCTGATACAGCCGGCCTGACCATATGGGAAAACAAGTTTCCCCGCAGGCAAACAGTGGCGTGCTCTGGCTCTTGTCGGATATTACGCTCGTTACCGGCATGACAGTTCTTGTGAAATTCACCGGCGCAGATTTCGCTGCGATACAGATTGTGTTTCTGCGTGCCGCCGTGGGTCTAGTGTTGATTTTGCCACTGGTGTGGACCAGACGCGCCGATCTTCTTGCCATGCACGCACCGTGGCGAAACGCATTCCGCGTCGGTTGCAACGCCATCGCGCTCAGTGCCAATTTCGTCGCGCTAACCGCGCTGCCGTTAGCTATGGTAAATGCAATTGGTTACCTCCGCCCAATCATCACCACGCTGCTAGCTGTCGCTTTATTGAGGGAAGCGATCTCACGTGTGCGCTGGATCGGATCGGTCGGCATCGTGTGCGGCGTAGCCATTGCCGTAGTCCCGGACTTGCGCGGCAGTTTGGGGGGCAATATCGCGGCAACCGGCCTAATCGCTGCAGCGGTCTCGGTGGTGTTCGGATCTCTGGCCGTGGTTCAGACCCGCGCGCTGCGACGTGAAAGCCCGACGGTAATGATGCTGTTCTACACCCTTGGCTTGACCTTGCTGACGGCAGTGCCAGCAATTCTGACCTGGCAGCCCGTCAGCGCCAGTGATTGGCCTGCACTTATCGCCATAGGCGTCCTTGGCCAAGCAGGGCAATATTGCTTTTTACGCGCTTACCGCGCGCAAGAGGCCGCCGTGTTGGCGCCAATTTCCTACGGATCCATTCTTTTCGCCACAGCAGCGGGATGGATGTTCTTTGCCGAGCTACCCACCGCGCATTTGATCGGCGGTGCGGCAATCATTCTCGGCTGCCTACTCTGGATCTGGCAACAAGATCGCCCCGTTCCTATCAGTTAACTTTTCTTTCCCTTGTCCGAAAACAGATTCCAGATGAAGATTTTGATTTACCCCGATGCAGCCACCGCCAGCGCCCAAACCGCGAATAGGATTGCGGCAAAGCTGTCCTCCTTTCCACATGCTGTGCTCGGTCTTGCGACAGGCGGTACGATGAAACCCGTCTATGCAGCCTTGCGAGAACATTTGGGGCGCGGCCCTGCCGCCTTCACTAGTTTCAACCTTGATGAATATGTGGGATTGCCGCCGACACACCCGCAAAGCTATGCGCATTATATGCAAACCCATCTGTTTGATGCCATTCAAATGCCACCAGATCAAGCACACCTACCACGCGGTGACGCTGCTGACCCCATTGCGGAGGCCGATAACTACGAAGTAGCAATTCTGGCCGCTGGAGGAATAGATCTTCAATTACTGGGATTGGGCGCGAATGGACATATTGGTTTCAACGAGCCCACCTCTTCTCTTGGATCTCGCACGCGCATCAAGACGCTGACACATAAGACCGTGTCCGACAACGCACGCTTCTTTGCCCCGGGAGAGATTGTGCCACGCCTTGCCATTACCATGGGTATCGGGACTATCCTTGATGCGCGTGAAATCCTTCTTCTGGCCACAGGATCAGGGAAATCCCAAGCCGTTGCGCAGATGGTCGAAGGACCATTATCCGCAGCTTGCCCGGCCTCGGCGCTACAGCTTCACCCTCGCACCACTATCCTGATTGATGTTGCCGCGGCTGCCGATCTGCGGCTGCGCGACTATTATGATACGGTTCATCCGGGTGGCTTAGACGACAGAATAGCTTAGAGCATGTTGCGATAAATTCGCCTCATAGCCTTCTACGATGAGCGACTTATAGCATTCTTCTTCTGAGAAAGAGTCGCAAACACTCATTTGTTTAGCAAGTATCGAGTTTGTGATTTTGGCCGATAAAAAGTATTTCATCAAATACCCAAAAATGTGTGTGGCCCCCCATGCCCCCCTCCCGTGGTTCCTCCCTGGCCCCTTGCGTATACGGGGGGGCTTAGCGCGCCATTTCGCTAGCGCGTGGCTTTTTCACCGGGGAATCCACTTGGAATCCACCCTGGCTGAGCTCGAGCTAAAAGTGACTCAATTTCAAACAGTTGGGGTGCACAGCCCTTGGCCGATAGGT
>JAQBYL010000002.1 GCA_027622495.1 Pseudomonadota bacterium | reverse complement strand
GGGTACGGATTCGCTCGAGCAGTTCTGCGTCAACGCCATTTCGGCTTGCCGCATCAACCAGTTGGCTGGCAAGCACCGGGGATATGCGATGTTTCAGCGCTTCGCGTCCGGTATCCGCCAGATCACGCATCTCGGAGTCGACCCGCCGGAGCAGTTTGAGATCGTCTGATGAAAAGCTTTTCTGGGTAGAGGAAAGGCTGTCGACAAATGCCCCGAATGCACGCCAAAGGACTTCAATCTGAGTGTCAATGCATATGCGTGTCAGCCCCTTTGCTACCTTGCCAAGCAACCCGATGGTCCTTTCACTGCGATCACCCTGCAGGATGGTCAGCAGCAACTGCTGGTAGGCAGCACGGATTTTACGCGCCTTTTCTACACCGTCGATCGCGTCAAATACCCTGAGCACCTGCTCAGGCACTTCAGCCTGATAATCTCCACCGCTTTTTCTGGGTGCAAGGTTCAGCAGAATCCGGATTTCATTAACCAGTGGCAACATCGGAACGCTCGAATCCGGACCGCCTCTGCGAACCTGTTCGATGTACGCAGGCAATTCAAGTATGCCCTGCATGAGCGCCTGGTTAGCGAAATCGCTGTTTTTGACCTGCCCGGCCATCATAGCCTGGGCCAATCTCTCAAGATGATCGGCTAGTGTGGCGGTACCGGGCAGCTCGATCATGATCAGGGTGCCATGCACCTGGTGCAGGTTTGTCAGGCAGCTGCGCAGCTGCGTTTCATCACCCTCGCGAGCAAATTGCTCGAGGGCTATGTGTGCCTGTTCCAGCGTCGCACTGATCTCGTGGCTAACCCACTCGAGCGCAAAATGTTCAGTCCTTGTATTCATCAGTCAGTGCTTCTCAGGCAGACGCTCTCCGTTCCGGAAGTTTGAAGCCTTGCACCGATTCACGCATCTCGCGGGACATACCGGCAAGATCACCGATGGACTTCGCGGTAATTTCAGTGCTGTTTGCGGTCTGGGCAGTGATTTCCTGAATCGTGTTCATGGTGCTGGAAACATCGGCCGCTGTTGACGACTGCTGGCGTGCTGCATTGCTGATGTTCTGAATCAGTTCGGCGAGCGATGCTGACACTGATTCAATCTCTTCGAGCGCAACACCGGCATCATGTGCTCTCTTCGCACCACCGACAACCTCCGAGGTGGTCTGTTCCATCGATATGACCGCCTCGTTGGTGTCAGTCTGAATGGTCTTGACCAGAGCAGCAATCTGTTTGGTTGCAGCGCTCGAACGTTCTGCCAGGCGCTGGACTTCGTCCGCAACCACAGCAAAACCACGCCCGGCATCCCCTGCCATCGACGCCTGTATGGCAGCATTCAACGACAGAATGTTGGTCTGGTCGGCAATGTCATTGATCAGCGAAACGATATCACCGATTTCCTGGCTGCTCTCACCGAGACGTTTGATTCGTTTGGACGTTTCCTGGATCTGGCCGCGGATGGTGTCCATACCATTGATCGTGTCGTGCACAACCTGCGAACCGGTGTGGGCAATCTCGACCGCGCGCTCCGCAACTGACGCAGATTCTGCGGCATTGGAAGATACCTGATCAATTGACGCCGCCATCTCATTGATAGCGCGGGATGCAGCACCAATTTCACGTGCCTGATTTTCCGCAGCTGCGGTCAGGATGCGTGCGGTACCTTGCGTATCATTCACCGCTTTCGAAACCTGTTCCGATACATCGTAGATGTTCGATACCAGACCACGAAGCGCGTCGATCGCATAGTTGATGGAATCCGCTATGGCACCGGTGAAATTTTCGGTGACAGATGCGCGAACGGTCAGATTCCCCTCCGCCAGCTCAGCCAGCTCGTCGAGCAGCTGAAGTATCGCTGCCTGGTTTCGTTCGTTCTGAGCCGCCTGCATACCAAGCTGACGCTTGGTGTTGCCGGTGACTACAACAGCGGCAATCGCGACACCGATCAATGCCGCAAAAATAGCGACCATGCCTGCATTGGCCATGAGGTCGATACCCTGGGCAACAATAAAATACCCTGCTCCGGCGACGGCACCGGCCAGTGTCAACATCATGATTCCAAGTAAGGGGGACATGTTCTTCATCTAAAGTTCCTTTATTCGCCCGTTAAGATCGGCGCTATCCTTGTGTCAGTTCCACGTCCAAAAAGTTCGCGTCTTCGAAAATCGTTTTCAGCCGGACGTGGTAGAAAACTCTTCCCCCATGCCTGAACGTGCCTTTTATATGCGGCGTCAATGCGCCAAGGTTCTCGTTCGAGCCTGCTTCGAAGCTGTCTTCCAGAAAGTGCTGAATGCCCAGCGACTGTTCAACAATCAAACCAACCGTCATCTGCTGGTGTTCAACAAGCAGCACCCGCCATTGATTCACTGGCAGCACCGGTTCTATGCCGAGGTAGATATGCAGATCGACTATCGGGACTAATCGACCGCGGTTATTGGCGATCCCGCGCATCCACGGTTTTACGACCGGCACCCTCGCGAGCCTGGGAACCTTCATCAGTTCGCCGACATCTGCAATGGGTGCAACCAGACGCATACCGCCGATCTGAAAACCTAAGCCCTGCCACTCCGATCGCACCGCTTCTCTGCGCGGCATTGGAACGGAGTTCTTTAAGGTGGACTGCTCGATGTCACCTAAGATGGTGAGTGCCTGACTGGCTACCATAAGTCGTTCAGCCGTTCAGCACATTGTTGATTGTGGCGAGCAGGGTCCGGTCATTCACCGGCTTGGTCAGATACTCGCGGGCGCCCTGTCGGGTTCCCCAGATCCGATCTGCTTCCTGATTTTTAGTCGAAACAATAATGATGGGGATATGCGACGTTGTTTCGTTCCGACTGATCTGACGTGTGGCCTGAAACCCGTTTATACCGGGCATCACCACATCCATCAGAATCACATCCGGCAGCTCGCTTGCTGCCATCTCCACGCCATCTGCACCACAGTCAGCTGTCAGTACCTGGTGACCGACCCCTGAAAGAGTGTGGACGAAGCGATGAGTCTCACTGGGTGAATCATCGACAACAAGTATGCGCGCCATGCCTCAACTCCTTTTAGACCAACGTGCGGATGGTTTGCAGCAGATCATCTCTGCTGAACGGTTTGGTTATGTATCGATCCGAACCGACGATTCGACCCTTGGCGCGGTCGAACAGGCCATCTTTGCTTGAAAGCATCACCACCGGTGTGGATCTGAAGGCCTTGTTGTTCTTAATGAGTGCGCAGGTCTGATAACCGTCCAGACGTGGCATCATGATGTCGACGAAGATGATTTCGGGTTTGGAGTCATTGATCTTGGCCAACGCATCGAAACCGTCCGTGGCAGTAATCACTTCGCATCCGGCCTTGGACAGCAAAGTCTCGGCACTGCGTCGGATTGTTTTGGAATCATCAATCACCAGCACTTTAACGCCTTGAAGTTCATCTTCCATTTAGTGTCCTTATCTGCGGCCACACCAAGTCTTGTCAGACTACAAAGTGACCGATAACCCCTGCCGTAAGCGAAGACGCAAAACATTACGCCGTGCCTAAGGCGACTACAGGCCGGATAAACAAACCGGACAGCGCTTTTGTACCTGATCGGGGCAAACGCAACTAGGCACACGGCTCAACCACGGGATAGGGTTCTCATGCAGGTTGCTGCTCAGTACCCATCCCGGTATTTTGAGCACTTTATTTCAAGGATCCTCATCCAATGACCCGCATCGCATTCGTGATGGACCCGCTTGAGAGCCTGTCGCTCAAAAAAGACTCGACCCTCGCCATGATTCGTGCAGCTCAGATGCGCGGCTGGGAAATCAGTTACGTGGGCATCGAGGATCTGTTCTTAAGTGAGCGGCAGCCGATGGCGCTGACAAGAGCGCTTAAATTGAGTGATGAGTTTGCAGAAAATCTGGACCCCAAGGTTGCACAACGGCAGAAGGCAGCCGGTGCCAGCTGGTACCAGCAAAGCGCTGCCAATGCACAGCCACTGACATATTTCGACGTGATCATGATGCGCAAGGATCCGCCGTTCGACATGGAGTACATCTACGCAACCTATCTGCTTGAGCGCGCAGAATCTCTGGGCGCCAAAGTCTTCAACCGACCGCAATCATTGCGTGACTGCAACGAAAAGTTCTTTGCTACCGCTTTTCCGCAGTGTTGTCCCGATCTGGTGGTCAGCCGCAATCTTTCTGTGCTCACCGCATTCAAGAAAACCCATCCGAACGTCGTGTTCAAACCGCTCGACGGAATGGGGGGGAAATCAATTTTTCGCATCATGGACGGCGACCCTAACCTCTCAGTGGTCCTCGAAACTCTCACCAACGGTGGCACATCGCAGATCATGGGGCAGGTGTATCTGCCTGAGATTGCGCTCGGCGATAAGCGCATACTGATGATCAACGGCGAACCTGTACCCTATGCCCTGGCGCGCGTGCCGATGGCGGGTGAGGCTCGTGGCAACCTGGCAGCAGGTGGAACCGGTGTCGGCCAGCCGTTGTCTGAACGGGACCGATGGATCGCGCACCAGGTTGGTCCAGAACTGAAAGCACGGGGTCTTGCGTTTGTGGGGATCGATGTGATTGGCGACTATCTGACGGAGGTAAACGTTACCTGTCCTACCTGCATACGCGAACTGGATGCACAGTTTTCTCTGGATATTGCCTCTATGCTTCTCGACCATGTGGAAGCCCAGCTCTAGCGAGCGCACGATGTCGGTAAGTGCGCAGGCCGGCGTCACCCCGCGCGATCGCCTCGGGTTTACTCTGTTCATTGCAGCATCGATGCATGCCGCCCTGATCCTCGGGGTGGGTTTTACCTCAAGCGCGAATGATGCCAACGACATAACCGTCGAGGTCACACTGGCCCAGTCCAATGACCGCGAGGAGCCCGAAGACGCCGATTTTCTCGCCTCTGCCAATCAGCAGGGTAGCGGTAGCGAATCGCAGCTCATGGAAACGACCACCCGCCAGGAAGTGCACTTCAACGAAGACACGCAGCGCGATGTGATGACCGACCCCCTGTCCGCAACACCAGAAACTCTGGACCAGGCTAAAGCGATCCTGAACACGCGCATGGCCAGCGAAGACTCAGTCACTGTGTTTGACGCAATCCCCACCGAAGAAACCGTCTCCCCGATCCTGAGTGACAACCAGACCTACGAAGACCTGATCAAGGAAATTGCTGCTCTGGAAGCCCGCATCACCCAGGAAGAACAAGCCAATGCCAAGGCGCCCAGGGTCAAGCGTCTGACCAGTGTGAGCACTAAAACCGCGGTGGAGGCCGGGTACCTGAACGCCTGGCGTCAGCGCGTTGAACGGATCGGCAACGCGAACTACCCGTCCGGGAGTGGGCACGGTGATTTACGCATGCTGGTGGTGATCCGCTTCGACGGAACCCTGGAAGAAGTTCGTATCCTTGAGTCTTCAGGTGTGGAGGCACTCGATCAGGCAGCGCTTCGAACGGTTCGCCTGGCCGCTCCTTTTCAGGATTTTCCGGTAGAGATGCGCCAGAAATACGATCAGCTTGAAATCATCCGGACCTGGCAGTTCTCCCGCCAGGGCACCCAGCTAAGTGGCTGAAGGCCAGCTCAAAAACCAGTTCCTGCTGGCCATGCCGAATCTGCTGGGCACCTACTTTGGTGACACCATCACCTACCTCTGTGAGCACACCGAGGATGGTGCCATGGGTCTCATGATCAACCGACGCACAGACATGTCGCTGTTTGAGCTTTTGAGCCACGCCGGTTTCAAAGCCGACAATCGACTGCTGCAGACCCCCGTTTACGAAGGCGGCCCGGTCGCCTCCGAGCAGGGCTTCGTTCTGCATTCCGCCCGAAGCATGGACGGCCGTATGGATCTCTTTGATACTTCAATGGATCTCAACAACGGTCTGATGTTGTCAACCGCCGTGGATCTGCTTGAACGGCTTGGCCAGGATGAAGGGCCCGAACACTACCTGATTGCGCTCGGCTACTCTGGCTGGGGAGCAGGCCAGCTTGAAGAAGAGATCAAACAAAACGCCTGGCTGACCTGTCCTGGATCCGCGGACGTCATCTTTAATGTTCAAGACGATCAGAAAGTCACCCGTGCGGCCCAACTCCTCGGCATCAACTTCTCCCTCATCGCGGGTCAAGCAGGACATGCCTGACGGCTACCTGCTGTGTTTTGATTTCGGTTTGCGCTATATCGGTTGTGCGCTCGGTCAGACCATAACCAGTACAGCCCGGCCACTTAAAACAATCGGTGCAAAAGCAGGCAAACCCGAATGGCCGATCCTGGATGAGCTCTTTAAAACCTGGCAACCGGTCTACACCCTGGTGGGTCTACCGCTGAACATGGACGACAGCGAAAGCGACATGAGCATTGCCGCCAGAAGGTTTGCCCGCCAACTTGAACGCCGCTACACCGTGCATGTAGAAATGGTCGACGAAAGGTTATCTTCTAAGGAAGCGGATTGGCGTGCGGCCGACGACCGTCATGCGGTGTCGGCTCAGGTGATCGCCGAGACCTGGTTGAATCAGCGCCGGTAAGCGACCAGACCGTCGTCTTCGTCTTCTTCAAGACTGAACGAAGTGGTGTCTGTAGCCAGATCATTTTCACTGTCGCCGGCAAGCCTGATCATCAGACGCAGATCGTTCGGCGAGTCCGCATGCGCAAGGGCCGCTTCATAAGTGATCTCGCGTTCCGCATAGAGCCGATAGAGGGCCTGGTCGAAAGTCTGCATGCCAATTTCGTTGGACTTGGCCATCAATTCTTTCAGCAGGTGCACGTCGCCTTTGCGTATGTGGTCAGACACCAGAGGTGAATTGATCAGGATCTCGATGACTGCGCGGCGGCTCTGGCCGTCGACCGTGGGCACCAGCTGCTGAGCAACCATGGCACGCAGGTTCAATGACAGGTCCATCCACACCTGGTCATGCCGGTCGCTTGGAAAGAAATGGATGATCCGGTCAAGCGCCTGGTTAGCGTTGTTGGCGTGCAGCGTACACAGGCACAGGTGGCCGGTTTCGGCAAACGCAACTGCATGTTCCATGGTTTCGCGGGTCCTGACCTCGCCGATCATGATCACATCGGGTGCCTGGCGCAGGGTGTTCTTGAGTGCTACCTCGAAACTCTCGGTATCTACCCCCACCTCACGCTGGGTAATGATGCAGCCTTTGTGCTGATGAATGAATTCGATGGGATCTTCAATACTGATGATGTGGCCGTCGGAGTGTTCGTTCCGATAACCAATCATCGATGCAAGCGATGTGGATTTACCGGTTCCGGTGGCGCCGACAAAGATGATGAGACCGCGTTTGGTCATGGCAAGCGTTTTGAGAATGTCCGGCAAACCCAGATCTGAGATCTGCGGTATGTTGACTTCGATCCGACGCAATACCATGCCGACCAGATTGCGCTGAAAGAACGCACTCACCCGGAAGCGGCCGAGCCCTTGAGTATTGATCGCGAAGTTACACTCGTGGTGTTTGAGAAATTCTTCCTGCTGCTCTTTATTCATGACACCGAGCACGACGTCCTTTGCCTGCTCAGGTGACAAAGCACCCTTGGTCGCGGGCTGCAGTTTGCCGTTGATCTTGATCATGGCGGGCTTGCCGGCCGTGATGAACAGGTCCGAACCGCCTTTCTCGACCACCAGTTTGAGAAGTTTTTCGAATTCCATACCTGTTCCAGATGATCAGAAGTTGTCTGGTTGTTTGGCTTTTTCCCGCGCGATGTCCCGGGTGATCAAGCGTTTGGCGACCAGTTCCTCAAGACACTGATCCAGTGTCTGCATGCCTAGAGCGCCGCCGGTCTGAATGGCCGAATACATCTGAGCGACTTTGCCTTCACGGATGAGGTTCCGTATTGCCGCTGTGCCGATCATGATCTCGTGTGCGGCAACCCGGCCGCCGTTGACCTTCTTTAGAAGGGTCTGAGAGATCACCGCCTGCAGCGATTCAGAGAGCATCGAACGGATCATTTCTTTTTCTTGGGCCGGGAACACGTCTACCACCCGGTCGATGGTTTTTGCGGCCGAGGTCGTATGCAGCGTGCCGAACACCAGGTGGCCGGTTTCTGCCGCTGTCAACGCAAGACGAATGGTCTCGAGATCGCGTAATTCGCCCACCAGAATGATGTCGGGGTCTTCACGCAAGGCGGATCGCAGAGCTTCGTTGAAGCCGTGGGTGTCGCGGTGTACTTCGCGCTGGTTGACCAGACACTTCTTGGATTCGTGCACAAATTCGATCGGGTCTTCGATGGTCAGGATATGGTCGTAACGATTGTCGTTAACAAAGTCGACCATGGCAGCAAGCGTTGTACTCTTTCCGGAGCCAGTTGGTCCGGTCACCAGGCACAGACCACGCGGCACCATGGCGATATCCTTGAATACCTGCCCCATGCCGAGGTCATCCATGGTCAGAACTTTCGAAGGGATCGTCCGGAAGACCGCACCGGCACCGCGGTTCTGGTTAAATGCGTTGACACGAAAGCGCGCGACACCAGGAACTTCGAAAGAGAAGTCGGCTTCGAGGAATTCTTCGAAGTCCTTGCGTTGTTTGTCGTTCATGATCTCGTAGATGAGACCATGTACTTCAGTGTGTTCGAGCGCCGGTAGATTGATGCGTCGAACATCACCATCAACCCGGATCATGGGCGGCAACCCGGCACTCAAGTGCAGGTCCGATGCGCCTTGTTTGGCGCTGAACGCCAGAAGTTCAGTGATATCCATCAGCAATCCTTGTCAGCTTGTAAGGACTCAGCAAATCCGCGGCTATACTATTCTCAATACTCAGGATGCACCACGATCCGGGTCTTATGAGCGAGTCCACGTGCGAAATATGCGACAAAGTTGGCGGGTTTGATGGGGGCTACCTCTCACCTGCAAAATACCCTCGAAGCCCGGATCAGGGTCGTTGAGGGTGAGATCTCTGCAGCCTGTCACAGCGCGGGTCGACCCCGTCAGGCGGTGCGGCTTGTGGCTGCCTCAAAGACCCAGTCAGCCGATACGGTGCAAAAAGCCTATCGGGCAGGTCTGACAGAATTCGGCGAGAACTATCTTCAGGAAGCGCTCTCGAAAATCAGAGCGCTTAGTGGCCTGCCCCTCGTGTGGCACTACATCGGCTCGATTCAGTCCAACAAAACCGCCGCCATCGCCGCGCACTTCGACTGGGTTCACACCGTGAGCCGGGTCAAGATTGCGCAGCGCTTGAGTCAACAACGTGGAGCGGGTGCGCCGCTGAATGTCTGCCTGCAGGTCAATATCGACAATGACCCGGCCAAATCCGGCGTGCTCAGTGAAGATCTGGATGAATTGATCGCGGCCATTGTGGATCTGCCCAATCTCAAGCTGCGCGGGCTCATGACCATTCTCTCAGAAGCCGGCGATGCTGCCGGCAGCTTCCGGCAAATGCGGGCGCTCTTCGATACGGTTGCGTTAAGCATGAGCCCGGCGTGGGATACACTGTCCATGGGCATGACCCAGGATCTGAACATGGCCGTTGCAGCCGGATCGACACTGGTCCGGATCGGCACGGCAATCTTTGGCGAACGAACTGACTGAGGCGAACATTTGAATCCACCGACCATCTGTTTCATTGGTGCCGGTAACATGGCATCGAGTCTCATCCGCGGCCTGCTGGCAGACCAGCATCCGCCCTCGGGCTTACGCGCCGCCGATCCGGTGCCCGCCCAGCGCGAAGCACTTGCCGCACTCGGCGTTACCGTAAGCGAAGACAATACTCTGATGGTAAGAGGCGCAGACGTGGTGGTGGCCGCGGTAAAACCACAGGTCCTCGGTCAGGTCTTAACCGCACTACCGGATCTTCAACCCAATCAGCTCATCATCTCGATCTGTGCGGGTGTGCCGATCGCCAGCATCGAGAGCTGGTGTCCGGCGGGTCAGCCAGTCGTTCGCTGCATGCCCAATACACCCGCCCTGCTGCGCGCTGGTATCACCGCCCTCATCGCTAACGCGGCGGTGGACGCAAGGGCGCGTGAAGTAGCGGACCGGATTCTGAAGGCGGCGGGCAAAACGGTATGGGTCGCGGATGAAACACAGATCGATGCGGTCACGGCGGTCTCCGGCAGTGGGCCTGCGTACTTTTTTTATGTGATGGAAGCAATGATCAAGGCAGGCGTCGATCTTGGTTTAACCCACGAGCTCGCGCGTGAACTGACCATCGAGACTGCTTATGGTGCAGCGCTTATGGCTCGCGAGGGGGATACACAACCCGCTACACTGCGCGTCAATGTCACCTCCCCAGGGGGAACC
This sequence comes from Pseudomonadota bacterium, assembly GCA_027622495.1. Classification (GTDB taxonomy): domain Bacteria; phylum Pseudomonadota; class Gammaproteobacteria; order Pseudomonadales; family Azotimanducaceae; genus JAQBYL01. The sequence goes on along the minus strand of JAQBYL010000002.1, from coordinate 25,063 downwards.
ACCGAGCGCGCACTCAATACTCTGGCGGCGGCGGACGTGGCGCGACACATTGAAGATGCCGTCAGGAACGCGGCGCTACGTGCACAAGAACTGGCTCGGGAATTTGGACAACCATGAACGACGCGCTGCATTACGTCATCCGCTTTCTATTCGAGATTGCGAGCTTTCTGTTTGTCGCCCGCTTTCTGCTGCAGGCCTGTCGCGCCGACTTTTACAATCCGATCAGCCAGGGCATTACCAAGGTCACCGATCCGGTGCTCAAACCACTGCGCGCAATGCTGCCTGGCTACAAGAATCTGGACATCGCGGCATTCGTCGCTGCCTGGCTGACTGCAATGCTGATGCTCTTCACCCTCACCCTGATCGCCAACGCGTACACCGGCAGTATTGTGGCCCTCATCGGGCAGGGGCTGCTGCACGTTCTGCTGCTGCTCCTGTCGGTTTTCAAGTGGTCGATCCTGATCGTGATCGTGGTGAGCTTCATCGCGCCCGGCAACTATCACCCTGCGTTGATGCTCCTTCAGCAGATCACCGAACCGCTGCTTGCTCCGGCCCGGCGTCTGATCCCGGCGCTTGGCGGTATCGACTTCTCGCCCATTCTGATTTTCCTCGTGATCGGCATCATCGAACGCCTGTTGCCGACATTGTTTCAGGCGGTCCTTTAACCTCCATGCCCAGCGCGCTTCCAGCGGATTCTGTAGGGGTCGTCAAGCCCGCAGCCTTCGTGCATCCCGATGATTTCACCTTGCAGTGCGATCGGGTTCTGCATGGCTTTGAGCTGGTTTACGAAACCTATGGAACGCTCAACAGCGATCGCAACAATGCGGTGCTGATCTGCCACGCTCTTTCCGGTGATCACCACGCCGCCGGCTTTCACAGCGTGGACGATGCCAAACCCGGCTGGTGGGACGTCTGTATCGGTCCTGGCAAGGCCATCGACACCAATCGGTTTTACGTTGTCAGCTGCAACAATCTCGGCGGCTGTTCCGGATCCACCGGTCCGCGCACAATCAATAAAGACACCGGTCAACAGTTCGGCCCCTTGTTCCCCACCGTCACGGTCAATGACTGGGTGGAAAGCCAGGCCTTGCTTGCCAATCATCTTAAGATTGAGAAGTTCGCAGCCATCGTTGGCGGAAGTCTCGGGGGCATGCAGGCCATGCAGTGGGCGATCAGCCACCCCGAACGCGTGCACGCCGCTGTCCTGATCGCCTGCGCCGCCAAGCTCTCGGCACAAAACATCGCTTTCAACGAAGTAGCGCGGCACGCCATCACCTCGGATCCGGATTTTCGGAATGGCTACTATGCCCATGAAAACACCAACCCCGACCGCGGCCTTGGTCTTGCCCGAATGGTTGGTCACATCACCTACTTAAGTCCTGACGGCATGGGTCGAAAATTTGGCCGAGAGATCAAATCCGGTGATATTGCGTCCGCAACCAACGTGGAGTTTCAGGTCGAAAGTTATCTGCATTATCAGGGCCGCGCTTTTTCCAGACACTTCGACGCGAATACCTATCTGCTGATGACCCGGGCACTCGACTATTTTGATCCTGCTCGGGATTTTGACGATAGCCTCGATCGCGCTCTGGCACAGGCGCAGTGCAAGTTTCTGGTGCTTTCTTTCCCTTCGGACTGGCGCTTTTCGACCCATCGGTCAACCGAGATCGTCGATGCCCTGGTTCGTGCGCGAAAGAACGTCGCCAGCGCGATCATTCAATCCGATCACGGCCACGACTCGTTTCTGCTCCCTATCGATCGTTATACCGAAGCATTCGGGATCTGGATGAACCAGGTTGCCGATGAAGTTGGCGCCTGCACCAGTGCACAGATACCCGATGCGCGCTGATCTGCAGATTATTGCCGATCGCGTCAACCCGGGAGCGCGGGTTCTCGACCTGGGCTGCGGAGAAGGTGATCTGCTCGCCCACCTGCAGAATGACAAACAGGTCAACGGTTATGGCCTGGACGTCGACCCGAGCAATATCGCCACCTGTTTTGCAAAGGGGGTGAATGTTCTGGAGCAGGACCTGGACAAGGGGATCGCAAACTTTCAGAGCGACAGTTTCGACATGGTGGTGATGACCGAAACACTTCAGTCAGTGCAGTCGCCACACCTCTTGGTGCACGAAATGCTGCGGATCGCCGAAGAGTGTGTGGTGACGTTTCCTAACTTCGGTCACTGGCGCTGCCGGCTGCATCTTCTGTTCAAAGGTAAAATGCCGGTCGCCGAGCATCTTCCGCACAGCTGGTACGACACACCCAATATTCATTTGTGCACATTCGCCGACTTTGAGGGTTTGTGTCTGCAGGAGGGTTTTCGCATCATCGAGCGTTTCGTGGTTGATGCACGCTATCAGAACGGCCTGCTGATCAATCGCTTTCCCAACGTCTTTGGCACGCTTGCCTTCTATCGTCTGGGTCGTGAGAAACGAAGATGAGGTTTTGGCTCGCGCTTGCTCTGCTGGCACCACTCACCGCGAACGCAGAACAGGTTCAGGTGTTCGGTGACTGGAAGGTCCATTACTCGGCTTTTCCGTCGACCTTCTTAAAACCCCCCATCGCCGCACTCTACTCTATAAAACGCAGCCGCGATGTGGGGGCGATCAATATCACTCTGCTGGATGTTGATGACAAACCAGCCAACGCAAGTGTCAGTGGCCATGCAACCAACCTGCTGGGTCAGGCTCTGGGGTTAAGTTTTCGAAAGATCACCGAAGGCAGTGCCATCTATTATATTGCGACTTTGCGTTACACCGATCAGGAACTGCTCCGCTTTGACCTCAAGGTAACGCCCGAGAACTCGCCCCCCCTGACCGTTCGATTCAATCAGACCCTGTACTGGGACGAATAATGCAAGTCGTCCTGGCAAGCCAGAACGCGAACAAGCTCCGTGAGCTGGGGTTGATCCTTGCCAAAGCGAACATCGAGCTGCACAACCAGAACGCATACAACATCGAAAGCATCGATGAGACCGGCCTGACCTTCGTCGAAAATGCGCTCCTTAAGGCGCGGCATGTCAGCCACGAATCCGGTCTGCCCGCCATCGCTGATGACTCAGGTCTGGTGGTGAACGCTTTGGACGGTGCCCCTGGTATCTACTCGGCCCGTTATGCTGCGAGATCTGCAGGGACTGCAAAGTCAGCAGATCCGGCGCCCCCTGAAACACTGACTCATGAAACTTTAACCACTGAAACGACTGACGCCGCCAACAACCGCGCGCTATTAAGTGCCCTTGCAGACCACCAGGACCGTTCTGCCTACTTTTTTTGCGCGCTGGTGTATATGCGCCACGCCAACGATCCGTGTCCGCTGATCGCAACTGCGGCCTGGCATGGGCAGGTACTGAGTGAACCACAAGGCAGCAGCGGATTTGGCTACGATCCAGTGTTTTATCTGCCAGATCGGAAATTGACCGCAGCGCAGCTCGACCCGGTCGTAAAAAACCAGATCAGCCATCGTGGTCAGGCTGCTGCGATCCTTTGTCAGGCGTTGCAGAAAACGTCATGACCACCTCAACCGGCCGGTCTGCCGACACCGGTCTGTACGTTCATTTTCCCTGGTGCGTTAAGAAGTGCCCCTACTGCGATTTCAACTCCCACCCGTTGAAAGATGCGTTGCCTGAAGCCGAATACCTGGCTGCCCTGCACAAGGATCTGCACCATCAGCGACCGCCTGTTTTCAGTTCGGTATTTTTCGGTGGGGGTACCCCGAGCCTGTTTTCCGCCAGTACGTTTGCTTCTTTGTTAAGCGCAGCAGATCTAGCTGCCAATGCGGAAGTCACCATGGAAGCCAACCCTGGGACTGCGGAGCACCATTCCTGGGAAGCTTATCTGGCAAGTGGGATCAATCGCCTGAGCTTCGGTGCACAGAGTTTTGACAACGCAGCACTCAAACGTCTGGGCCGTATACACAGCAATGATGAGACCAGGACTTGTGTTCAAAACGCCCGCGCCGCCGGGTTCACTAACCTCAACCTTGATCTGATGTACGGTTTACCGCAGCAGAGCACTGATCAGGCACTGCTCGATCTCAAGATCGCAATTGATCTTGAGCCGGACCATATCAGCTGGTATCAGCTGACCATTGAACCGCGAACTGAGTTCGCCGGCCGACCGCCGCCGCTGCCGGTGGATAATGTTATTGAAGAAATGGAAACCGAGGGTGTACGTCTGCTCGCGGACGCAGACTTTACGCGTTACGAAGTCTCCGCCTATGCGCGCCCGGGGAAACGCTGCCGGCACAATCTGACCTACTGGACTTTCGCTGACTATCTGGGGGTAGGCGCCGGTGCGCACGGTATGCGCTCTGGCGTTCAGGTGTTGCGAACTGAAAAACCACGCTCACCACGCCTGTATCTGACAGACCCAACCCACACCGTGACCAGCGGTGTCTCGCACACTGATGTGCCGGTCCAGTTTCTGATGAATGTGCTGCGCCTGGTTGACGGTGTGCCGTTTACGCGCTTTGAAGAGGCAACGGGTCTTGCTCTGGAACACCTGCTGCCAACCTGGCAAAAAAACGTCGATCTGGGTCTGGTTCAGCCCGACCGCTTTGCGACCACTGCCTTCGGTTACCGGCATCTGGACGCGGTGCTTCAGACTTTTCTCTGATAGACCAGATCGAAGACCCGATGACCGAGCCTTCGACCCCGACTTTCGTAGCGCGTGGGAACCCGATGATCCGTCGCGTCCACGGCCTGAAGGTTGCTTTGCCCGCTCACAACCCTGGTCATGCATTGCGCATAGTCCGCCCAATCGGTTGCCATCCACAGCCGGCCACCGGGTTTGAGCCGGTCGGCGATCACCGCGACCATGTGCGGCTGAATCAATCTGCGTTTGTGATGCTTGCGCTTGGGCCACGGGTCTGGAAAGAAAATCCTGATCTCATCAATCGACGCCGCCTCGAAACTCGTTTCGAGTAACCCGCTCGCCTCACCTTCGAGGACGCGAACGTTGGTGAGGCCCGCACTTTCGATGGATCCGAGTAGCGCGCCGATTCCAGGGCGGTAGATTTCGATGCCAACCAGATTCATTGCAGGTGCCGTCTGCGCCCACTCGATGAGCGCTGGCCCCATCCCGAAACCGATTTCCACACCCATCGGAGCAGGCCTTTCGAACGACGAAGCCCAGACAACGTCGGAGGCAACCTGCCAGCTTGCAGCGAACACCTCGAGGCTGCGCCGCTGCGAGGCGGTCAGGCGCCCGCGGGTTCGGGTTCGTGTACTCGAAGGGGGCGGTCCTGAAAGAGGCGCAGGGAGCTCTGCTATCTTCTCCGGTTTCATCTGTTGTGTTTTACCGCCGAATAAAGCAGTGCGGCCCAGCCGATTAAAAATGCGACACCACCCACCGGGGTGATGGGCCCGAGTATGCGGGGACCACCAAGGATGAGCAGATAAATACTGCCAGAAAAGAGTAGAACGCCCGTCAGGAAGCTCCAACCGGCAACCCGCCAGGCAACGTTATCAGCAAATCGGGCAATGACGAGTAAAGCAACCGCGTGCAGAAGTTGATAGGTGACTGCGTTGTCCCAGCTTGCCAGTCTGGCTGGATCCAATCCCGCCAGACCATGCGCGCCAAACGCGCCCAGGCCAACCCCAGTCAAGCCGTAAAAGCAGCCACCAATCGCGAAAGCTCGCTGACCCATGACTCATCGAGCCTGTAAGAATCAGGCCGCAATCGCCTCTTTCAGCTTTTTGATCGCGTTCTTTTCCAGCTGCCGGATTCGCTCGGCCGAGACATCGTAGTCCGCTGCCAGATCCGTGAGGGTTGTTTTGTCATCTTTGAGCCAGCGTCGCGCAACGATATCGCGGCTGCGCTCGTCTAACGCACCCAGTGCCTGCGCAAGTTTTGCCGACGAACTGCGCTCCCAGTCTTGCGCTTCGATCAACTCCGCCGGATCGCTCCCGACTGATTCGAGGAAGTACATGGGCGCAGTGCTACGCTCATCATCGTCGCCTTCGTAGCCATCAAAGGCCATGTCGTTTGCGCTGAGTCGGCTTTCCATGCGGGTGACTTCGGCGCTCGACACCCCAAGCTCTTCAGCCAGCGCATTGGTTTCTTCTTCTGTGAGCCAGGCCAGACGCTTTTTGGCCCCACGCAGATTAAAAAACAGTTTTCGCTGAGCTTTGGTGGTGGCGACTTTGACGATGCGCCAGTTACGCAGAATGAACTCGTGCATCTCCGCGCGAATCCAGTGAACGGCAAACGACACCAGCCGCACACCGCGCTCAGGGTCATACCGCTTGACGGCTTTCATCAGCCCGACGTTGCCTTCCTGAATCAGATCACCTTCCGCCAGACCATAACCGCGATAGGTGCGAGCCAGGTGAACCACAAAACGCAGATGACACAACACCAGCTCACGGGCAGCCTCAAGATCATTCTGATAGATAAACCGTTCTGCCAGATCGCGTTCCTGCTCGGCACTCAGAACGGGGAAAGACCGCACGGTATTCACGTAAGCATCCAGATCCTTACCTGGGGCCAGTGCGCTCAGATTCATAACTTGGGTCGACATAAAAGTGATACCTCCGGTAACACGACGCAGAATTTTAGCACTCTCGCCCGTAGAGTGCTAATCCCCGTTTAAGTTCCTTATGATTATCTATCTATCTGATATTTAAAATATTTCTAACGTTGACACCCGTTGTCTTACAGCGATCAGGGCACCCGTCACACCGAGACCTCCGCCAATTCCCAACAGCCACAGGATGAATATCGGGTCAAAACCGGCCAATTCCAGGTCTCGATCATAGCTGCCGAGCAGATCTGCCAACGGTGTCTCAATGGCAATCAGTGCGAGGCTCAGCAGCATCGCAGCGACAATCCCGCCGCCGATACCGTAAAGCGCGCCGAAATAAATGAAAGGCCGGCGCATCTGACCGGCCGTGGCCCCAACCAGTTTGAGGACCCGCAGCTCCTCGAGGCGCGATTCGATCGCAAGCCTGACAGAGGTGGTTGTAACGAGAACTGCACCGATCCCGAACAGGGCTCCCAGAATCAGGCCCAGACGTCGCACGACGACCGAAATGTCGTTGACGCGCTGCAGCCAGGTCTTTTCCACCACCACCTCGGACACACCGGCACCTGCACGCATACGCAGCGCCAGCGCTTCAAGGTCTTCAAGGCTGGCTCCAGGCGACATGGTGGCCCGGATCGAGGCGGGCAGGGGATTGGCCTCGAGCAGCGCAAGGGCGTCCGACACACCGGAGTGACGCTGGAATTCCTCCAGTGCCTGTTCTTGCGTCACCACCGTGACCGAGTCTACTTCTGACAGACCGCGAAGTTCGTCGGCGACCGTTGTGATGTTTTCTGCCCCCAGATCGAAATACAACGAAACCCCCGGGCGCCCATCCCAGACTTGCGTCAGGCCCGACAGACTGACCTGCAGCAGAAACAGACCCGCCGGTAATGCAAGTGCTATACCGACCAGCAACCACACCACCAGGCTCGCGGCGAGGCGAGCGCTCAAGAAGTGACTGGCTTCCGTGGCCACCCGGATATGATCACGAATCCAGGCCAGCGGTCCCTGTCGCTTTCGCGGCCACGGGTCACGAGCTTTGCGCGGTTCTTTCACCCTCGTCTCACTTAGCTTACGTCTTTGATGATCTGACCATGGGAGAGCTCCATGATGCGCTTGCCCATCTGATCGATCAGAGCCCGATCGTGGCTCGCAATAATCACCGTGGTGCCTACCTGATTGAACTGCAAAAACAGATTCATGATATCGGCCGACAGTTCTGGATCCAGATTTCCGGTGGGCTCATCGGCCAGCAGTATGCGCGGTCTTGCCACCACGGCTCTTGCGATCCCGACGCGCTGCTGTTCGCCGGTGGACAGCTGGTTAGGGTAGAAGCGTTCGCGTTTTAACAGCCCCACGGCTGATAACGCCGCACGAACCCTTCGCCCGATATCACGCGGACGCAACCCGGTGACCCGCAGCGGCAGACTGACGTTTTCAAAAATTGTCCGATGGCTAAGCAGATGGTGGTCCTGAAAAACCACGCCCATCTGCTGCCGGTAGAAAGGCAGGCGGGATTCGCGAATCTGCGTGACGTTGACGTCATTCACCAGGATCTGCCCGCCGGTGGGACGATCAAGGCACAACAGCAGCTTCAGAAAGGTGGTCTTCCCGGCGCCGGAATGGCCGGTGAGAAACGTCATCGATCCTGCATCGAAAGACGCGGAGATGTCCTGCAGAGCATCCAGACCACTCAGGAATCGTTTACTGACCTGGTGAAACTCGATCCGTCCCATTCACTCGTTCGCCAACAGGGCGTCCACAAAATCTCCTGCGTCGAAGGGCCGCAGGTCTTCCACACGCTCGCCCACGCCGATGAAATACACGGGCTTGGTGAGGCCCATTTTCTTGAGCTCCGCGGCGATCGCGAATATGACCCCGGCTTTGGCGCTGCCATCGAGCTTGGTCAGCACAAATCCACTCACATCGACCGCCTCAATGAATGCTTTCGCCTGACTGATGGCGTTCTGCCCAATCCCCGCATCGAGGACCAGAATAACCTCATGGGGAGCGTTTGCATCGAACCGATTGACCACCCGGTGGATCTTTTTAAGTTCTTCCATCAAGTTGGTTTTGTCCTGCAGACGTCCGGCCGTATCTGCCAGAACCACATCTACCTTACGCGCTTGCGCTGCCTTGATCGCATCGAACACCACCGATGCCGAATCTGCACCACTGGCCTGCGCGATCACCGGGATTTCGTTGCGCTCACCCCATACCTTGAGTTGCTCAACGGCCGCCGCGCGAAAGGTATCTCCCGCTGCCAGCAGCACACTCAACCCCTCGGCCGTGAGCCTTCGAGCCAGCTTGCCAATGGTTGTGGTCTTCCCCACTCCGTTTACGCCTACAAAAAATATGATGAACGGCCGATCCTTACGAATTTCGAACGGGCGAACCAGCGGTGCCAGCAGCTCTTTCAACAACTTCGCCAATGCGCCATGCAGCGCGGCGGTGTTATTGAGTTCTTTGCGCGACACCCGCAGCCGCAGAGCGTCCATGACCTCTTTGGTGGTGCTGACCCCGACATCGGTGAGCAGAAGGGACGTCTCCAGATCGTCGAGCACGTCTTCGCTGATCTCGCGTTCGCCCAGCAACAGATTGCCCACCCCGGTTGCAAGCTGAGACCGCGTCTTGCCAAGGCCCGCCTTCAGGCGCCTCCAGAATCCTTTGTCGTTTTTTACTTCCGCTTCGCTCAACATGCGCTCCAGTTGTTGCGAGTATTGGTTTATGGCGCAGAATCAGGTGCGCATTATCAGTGGTATGTGGAAGGGACGAAAGCTCAGGTTTCCGCCCCGCAGTCCGCTTCGCCCGACCCTCGGTCGTGCCCGGGAAACATTGTTCAACTGGCTGGTCGCGGATGTCGCCGACGCACGCTGTCTCGATCTTTTTGCCGGTAGTGGTTGTCTTGGTTTCGAAGCGCTCTCTCGGGGAGCGGCAAGTACCACGTTTGTCGATCAGGACGCAGCCACCGTCAGGGCGCTCAAAGCAAGCGCCCTAGACCTTAACGCAGCCGCGGCACGCATTCACCATGCGCGAGCGCTTACCTTCCTCAAACACTATGCCTGCGATCAGAACTCGCCCTTCGACCTGGTATTTCTGGATCCGCCCTTTGACTCACCTGCGCTGATCTCGAAGTCGCTCGATTTACTGACCTCACGGTCACTTTTGAGCGAACGGGCGCTTATTTATGTGGAATACAACCGCCATGGGGCGCCCGATCTGACAACAGGTTCGTGGTCGGTGATCAAGTCCGCCACCGCCGGAGAAAGCCAGTTCGGGCTTCTTGCGACCGGCAGGTGACCCCGTTACCATCCGCAACCCTGGGGAGGAGAGGTGAGTATGAAGGTTGTTGTCTATCCAGGTTCGTTTAATCCGATAACGAACGGTCACACTGATCTGGTCAAACGGGCGTTAAAGCTTTTTGATCATGTGGTCCTGGCGATCGGCACGTCAGCACAGAAAAATCCAGCAGCCCATCTGGCAGATCGGATTCGGCTGTGTAACACGGTGCTCGCCGAATTCGGCGATCGTGTCTCGGTGGAAGGCTTCAACAATCTGCTGGTCGACTTCGCGCGATCCAAGGGAACAGGCTACATCCTGCGGGGTCTGCGAACGGTTACCGACTTCGACTACGAATTTCAGATGGCCGAAATGAATCAGTCACTGGATTCGAATATCGAGTATGTGTTTCTGCCGACGTCCCAGACCACATCGTTTATCTCTTCGACGCTGGTGCGCGAAATCGCATCGCTCGGCGGCGATGTGTCAAAGTTCGTTCACCCGGCCGTGGTTAAAGAGTTAGCCCAACGCTGAGTGCTTACTTGTCTCGGCCCGACATGCGGCAACCGAGACAACGGACAAAGGTCTCTTTGCCTGGCTCAACCACCAGAGCCTGTGCGGCTTTTCCAACGTTCCCACCAAGCAGTGTAAAAGGCAGGCTGACCACAAATGCAGCTGTCCCCACGGTGGTGATGACGATCCCAAATGGACGGGCGACGACCAGATCGGCCGCCATGGCCATGGCCTTCGGTTGTTCGCCTTCGGCGGCAAATACCGGCATGGAAATGATCAGACAGACGACCAATACAGCTTGGATCAGGTTCTTCATTATGCTCATCCCTTTATCTCGCGATCCTTTTATCTTCAACCCTATTCGCGGCTGGCAATGTACCACTACCGCCGTGCAAAACCTTGGCTGCGTTGGCATTTCGGGCAAAAAACGGTGGCCCGCTGGCCCAGAATAATGCTTTTCAGCACCGTGCCACAGGTCCAGCAGGGCTCTCCACCACGACCATAAACATTGAGATGTTGAGCAAAGTAGCCTGGCCGCCCTTCGGCACCGACAAAGTCTTTCAGCGTGGTTCCACCGGATTCGATCGCGCGGCTCAAGACCTGCTTGATGCTCCCGGCCAGTGCATCAAACGCGAAACCAGTGACGCGGTGGGCGGCCACCGTAGGGCGAATGCCCGCCAGAAACAGCGATTCAGCCGCATAGATGTTGCCCACCCCTACGACAATACGACCGTCCATGATCATGTTCTTGACGGCAACGCGTCTGCCGCGGGCGGCTTTTTTCAGGTACGCGCCGTCAAACCCTGCATCAAAAGGCTCAATGCCGAGGCTTTGCAGTAGCCAATGCGGTTCGGGCTGGGCAGGGTGAAAGAGCACACAGCCGAAACGACGTGGATCATTAAACCGCACGATGTGCTGATTACTCAGAACCAGGTCCACGTGGTCATGTTTCAGCACCGCCTGATCCGGCCGGACCACCTGCAGGCTGCCTGACATCCCCAGATGAACGATCAAGGTACCCGCATCAAAGCGAAACAACAGATATTTACCCCGTCGCTCAAGCGCGCGAACCCCCTGATCACGCAACACCACCGGTATCGCAACCGGCCAGCGCAGGTTGGGATTACGCACCACCCACCCAGACAGGCGCTGCCCCACGACATGGGGTTTAAGGCCTCGCCGGGTGGTTTCTACTTCGGGAAGTTCTGGCATTCACAAGCAGCGCGGTCGCGCTGCCACCGCATTGCTGGTGGGGCACCTGGAGGCGACGCGAATACGCCGCGTGGGGGCTTAAAGCGTGGGTTTACTTGATTTTTGCTTCTGTGTAGATGACGTGTTTACGAACAACCGGATCATATTTTTTCATTTCCAGCTTGTCCGGGGTATTGCGCTTGTTCTTGTCGGTTGTGTAGTAGTGACCGGTGCCGGCGCTCGATACCAGTTTGATTTTGTCTCGCATAACGTTCCCCTTAGACCTTCTGACCAGCAGTGCGCAGGTCGCAAAGAACCTGGTCGATGCCTTTTTTATCGATGATACGCATACCCTTTGCCGACACTTTCAACCGCACAAAACGGTTCTCGCTTTCGACCCAGAAACGATGGGTGTGCAAATTTGGCGAAAAACGGCGCCGAGTACGATTATTCGCGTGACTGACGTTGTTTCCTGACATCGGACGCTTCCCGGTCACCTGACATACTTGCGACATGGCCCAAATTGCTCTAGCTGAAAAAATGAGGGCGCGTTTATACCAGAACGGCCCCATCGGGGGCAAGCGAGGCTTGTAGTTTCAGTTGAATCAACCGCTGATGGCGCCTGCCTGAATCAGACCTCTTTCGGCGAATGAAACCGCGCTGTTACCCGCCCCGATAATCACATGATCAAGGACGACGATGTCCAGTTGCTTTAACAACTCAACCAGAGACTGGGTCAGATTCAGATCACTGAGGCTGGGCTCTGGTATACCGGATGGGTGGTTGTGAGCAAGCACCACAGCCGCAGCGTCAAGCTCCAGGGCCCGACGGACGATCTCACGCGGATGAACGGTAGCCCGATCGATTGAGCCAAAAAACAACTTCTCGAACTCGATCAGACGGTGGCGTGTGTCGAGAAACATACAGGCAAATATCTCGCGACGGGCACCGGCAAAGCACCCACGCAGAAAGCCCAGCACCTGATCTGAGCCGACCATGAGTTCACGATTGCGCACCACCCCTCGATGGTAGCGCTCCGCCAGGGCAAGCATGGCTTTCAAGGTCGCGATCTTCGATGGCCCGAGGCCTTTCTGGCGACGTAGATCAGCGACAGATGCATCGAGCAAACCGCCAATCCCGCCAAAGCGCTCAAGCAACGCCTGTGCAAACTCGTTGACCCGCATACCCGTGTGCCCGGTCCGCAGACACACTTCCAGCAACTGAGCGTCACTGAGCGTACTGTCGCCTTGTTCGAGTAAACACTCACGAGCCTGCATCGCCTGCCGTCCGTTTTCGATTAACATGCCGTATCAAAAGTTGGTCTTCGGGCAACAAAACATGAGCAACATTCAGATTAGCGGCGCACCACCGGTGGGTTTGGCCGGTCGTAACATTATCGTCGGGATTACCGGCGGAATAGCAGCGTACAAAGCGCCTGCGCTTGTGCGAGCACTCACCTCAATCGGTGCGAATGTGCAGGTCGTGATGTCGGCAAGCGCGCATCAGTTCGTGACCGCCACCACGCTGCAGGCAGTGTCTGGCCGGCCCGTCCGCGACGATTTGTGGGACGAAGGCGCAGAAGCCGCCATGGGGCATATCGAGCTTGCGCGCTGGGCCGACGCCATCATGGTTGCGCCAGCAACGGCAAACTTTCTCGCCGAGCTTGCTGCAGGGCTCGCCGGTGACCTGCTCAGTACCCTGTGTCTTGCCACCGATGCACCGATTCTCATCGCCCCCGCCATGAACCAGGCTATGTGGAAACACCCGGCGACGGCACGCAATGTGGCCACCCTGATCAATGATGGTGTTGGCATTATCGGCCCTGGTGAAGGAGCCCAGGCTTGCGGGGATTTCGGCCCCGGTCGCATGCTTGAACCAGACGCGCTGGTGGGTGCTCTGGAAAAGGTTTTTGCACCTCCGATCCTTGAAGGGCTGCGGGTTATGATCACCGCCGGTCCCACCCGGGAAGCCATCGACCCGGTGCGCTATATCAGCAATCACAGCTCCGGCAAGCAGGGGTTCGCCATTGCCGCGGCGGCGGCCAGGTCCGGGGCGGACGTGACCCTGATCTGTGGCCCCACCAATCTGCCGACCCCGCAAGGATGTCGGCGGATTGACATCAACAGTGCCCAGGATCTGTTCGACGCCGTTCAGGCAGATCTGCCGGGTCAGCACATCTTCATTGGCGTGGCCGCAGTGGCCGACTACCGGCCGCTGGCAGCCGCAGAACAGAAGATCAAGAAACAGGTTCGCGGCAGCAACACAATGACCCTGGAGCTGACCGAAAACCCGGACGTGATCGCAAGCGTCGCGCAAGCTGCCAATCCACCGCTGGTGGTCGGGTTTGCCGCTGAAACGCAAAACGCGCTACCCGCGGCCCGGGAGAAACGCCTGCGTAAACAACTCGATGCCATCGTGGTGAACGACGTATCGCAGGCCGGTATCGGCTTCAATAGCGATCATAACGCCGCCACGCTGATCTGGGACGAAGGCGAACTCGCATTGCAGCTTCAGAGCAAGGATCAGCTTGCGCAAGCGTTGCTCGACCAACTGGTTCGCATATTTGTGACAAGGTTAGCGCTTCCTAACCACGCATCAGCAAGTATTTAGGCCTTTCGACTGGTCAGCTTTTCCGCCGCCCACTACCATGGACGCATTCGATTAAAAGGCTTTTCAATTGGCCACCGCCCGCAAAAAGTTTGCCGATCCGCCGCTGCGTCAGGTTGCACAGACGCCTGAAATCGATGTGCCACCCGAAGACGACAAGCCAGATGAGCCATCCGCAGACCCGACACCGAAAAAGCCCGCCAAGGCAGCGACCCCGAGCGATGGCATCTGGTTGTCTGTGGGTGTGACCACTGCAATTACCCTGGCAGGAGTCTTCTGTGCTTTTCTGATCTTGTGGTCCATGCTGGTGGAAAAAGGCAACAGCGTTTATCAGCAGAATCAAGCGGTTGCGATTCACAGTGGTCTGCAGGGATTTTTCAACGGCCGTATTGCGACCCTGCGACGCGACATGGAGGTGCTGGCGGCATCACCTGCGGTCATCACCGCACTGGACGCCTACACGGGAACGGTCGATAACACCGGTCTTGCGGGCTCCATCTCCTATGCGCTACGCGTCGATGCCATCCCTTCCGGCGCAGGCAAAGTCGATAAGCACGAAACCACGCCTTTGTCATATGCCGCCCTCGACGTTGTAAAACGGGCTGAGAAAGGCATCTTTGTTGGTCCGGAACTGTCCCTTTCACAACGCACCCAGGTCTATGCCGCGCAACCTATCACCCGTGGCGACACTCAGATTGGTGTCCTGTTCGTGATTTTCTCAGCCGATTATTTTTATGAGCCTCTAAAAAAGTTTGCCGGGCTGAATGGTTTAGTCAAAGTCATCCAGGCGTTCCCGGGGGCAGAACCGATGCCCGTCATCGCCTACGGCGATGCTGGTCAGGCTGAGCTCGCACAGGCCGGTGAACTGGATGCGACAAACTGGTCACTGTCCTATGAGCCTGCGGCGCTGGTCGACATCATCACCGTCAACGAGGTATTGATTGCGCTGACGGTGGCTTCGGTGATCACCCTTGGTGGTGTCATTCTTGGCTTCAAGTTATACGCGCGACGCACGCGTACTGACCTCGTGGTTCTGGCCAATCAGATTCGCGCCTTTCTTTCACGCCAACCGGCCATGTCGCAGTTTTTCACGATCGAAATGGTTGAACACGAAGCCGAAAAGATTCTGCAGATGTGCCGCGAAATTCCCGCGGTGGTCGCCAACCGCAGCCGTTCGGCGGTGCTGGCCGCGGAAAAAACCGCTAATGAGTCTGTAGATTCGCTGCTCGGTGATGAGCCCGCGACTAAAGATTCAATTGATAACGACAACGACTTTCTGGACGTGATGCCCACCTCCATCGCTGACGGCAGTCTGGAGATGGAGGTCACTGAAGATGTGGGGCCGCTGGAGACCGGTCTGGTCCTTGAAGACGAAATTTTCCGCGCCTATGACATCCGCGGCATCACCGCTACCAACTTAAACGCAGACGTCGTTTACTGGATCGGGCGCGCTTTTGCAGCACAGGCCCTGGAGCTTGATCAGGCCAGTGTCATCTTGGCGCGCGATGGACGGCACTCGAGCGACGATCTGCAGACGCAACTCACCCGCGGTCTGACCGAAGGCGGTATTGACGTTATCGATATCGGTCAGACCCCCACCCCGCTCATGTACTTTGCCACCCACACGCTGAAAACCAGCAGCGGTATCATGATCACCGGCAGTCACAATCCACCCGAGTACAACGGCCTCAAAATGGTATTGGCGGGGGAGACTCTGGCCGAGGAGCGTATCCAGGCCCTCAAAACCCGCATCATCGACAACGACCTGACGTCGGGCGATGGCAGTGTCACTAAGGTCAACGTGGATCAGGCCTACGTTGATCGCATTCTGGACGACGTGGTGGTGGCGGCACCCCTCAAAGTGGTGGTTGATTGTGGCAACGGTGTGGCCGGTCAACTGGTTCCCAGACTGCTCACAGAACTCGGCTGCGAAGTGATCCCGCTGTACTGTGATGTGGATGGCGACTTTCCCAATCATCACCCTGATCCGGCAGATCCGAAAAATATGGAAGATCTGATGACCGTGGTCACCGACGAAGAGGCCGATCTGGGGCTTGCGTTCGACGGCGACGGAGATCGTCTCGGCGTGGTTACCAACACCGGTCAGATCATCTGGCCGGACAAACTCCTGATGCTGTTTGCACAAGACATCGTTGGCCGCAATCCCGGCGCGGACGTCATCTATGACGTCAAATGTTCACGGCACTTAAGCACCCTGATCTGCGAGTACGGCGGACGACCGATCATGTGGAAGACGGGTCACAGTCACATGAAGGCCAAGATAAAGGAAACCGGCGCATTGCTCGCTGGTGAGTTCAGTGGGCACATCTGTTTCGGCGAACGCTGGTATGGGTTTGATG
The DNA here is from genome assembly GCA_027622495.1 of Pseudomonadota bacterium. GTDB lineage: Bacteria > Pseudomonadota > Gammaproteobacteria > Pseudomonadales > Azotimanducaceae > JAQBYL01. The sequence goes on along the minus strand of JAQBYL010000002.1, from coordinate 8,591 downwards.
ACGCCCTCTACTGTGCTGCGAGGCTTATTGAGATCGTGTCGGCAGAAGCACAGACCGTTGCTGAACTGTTTGACCAGTTCCCACAGACGTTGACCACGCCGGAGATCAAAATAAAAGTTGGCGAGGCAGAAAAATTTGCGATTATGGAGCGGATCAGAGATGAAGCTGACTTCGGTGACGGTGCAACAACAGACATCGATGGCATTCGGGTCGACTACGCCCACGGCTGGGGTCTGGTTCGTCCATCGAACACAAGCCCGGTCCTGACACTTCGCTTTGAAGCGGATGATGAGGCCAGCATGGATCGAATCCAGAACCTGTTCGAGGCACAATTGGGTAACATTGATCCAAATCTTAAATTCCGGTGACCCTTGACTGACGCGATCAGAGACGCGAAAACCATTGCCAGCGTCCTCACAGAGGCGCTTCCCTACATCCAGAAATTCCATGGCTCCACCCTCGTCATCAAGTACGGTGGCAATGCCATGGTCGACCCGCAGCTCAAGGCGTCATTTGCGCGCGACATCGTGCTGCTCAAGCTGGTTGGTATGAACCCCATCGTGGTCCATGGTGGCGGACCGCAGATTGGTGCGTTGCTTGAAAAGCTGAAGATCCCGACCCGCTTTGTTGACGGTATGCGGGTGACCGACATCGAAACAATGAATGTGGTTGAGATGGTCTTAGGTGGTCTGGTCAATCAGGAAATCGTCTCTCTGCTCAACTCTGCCGGTGGTCGCGCCGTTGGTATAACCGGCAAAGACGGCAACCTTATCCGTGCCGACAAAATGCACCTCACCCGTTCGTCTGTGGGTCTTGATGCACCTGAAATAATTGATATCGGCCATGTTGGTGAGGTTCGCGAGGTCAATACCAAAGTTGTCGACACGTTGGTGCAGTCTGGCTTCATTCCGATCATCGCACCGATTGGTGTGGGCGATGGGGGCGAGTCTTACAATATAAATGCTGATCTGGTTGCCGGTGCTATTGCTGAAAAAACCGGCGCAGAAAAACTGATCCTGTTAACTAACACGCCTGGCATCCTCGACGAAAACAAGAAAACGTTGACTGACTTGTCTGTCGCGCAGGTTCATCAGCTGATCGAGCAAGGTGTCATCAGTGACGGCATGCTACCCAAGGTCAACTGCGCGCTTTCAGCGCTCAAGGCCGGGGTGAAGAGCGTACAGATCATCGACGGCACTGTTGTGCACTCTCTCTTGTTAGAAGTCTTCACCGACTCGGGTATCGGCACCAAGATTCATGTCTAAATCGAATCGCCGCCAGGAGATACTGGAAGCGTTCGCCATGATGCTGGAAACCCACCCTGGATCACGCATCACGACAGCTGCACTGGCTAACCACCTGGGGGTTTCCGAGGCGGCCCTGTACCGGCATTTCCCATCCAAAGCAAAGATGCTTGAGGGTCTGATCGAGTTCGCAGAAGACAGCCTCTTCAGCCGCGTTAATCGAATCATGAGCGAAACACCACACGGACCAACGCGCTGCCGTCAGATGCTGATCCTGTTGCTGACCTTTGCCGAACGCAATCCTGGCTTTGCGCGGCTCTTCGTGGGGGATGCACTGCAGGGCGAAACCGAACGGCTGCGAACCCGCATCCGGCAGTTATTCGACCGACTCGAAACCCAGCTTCGCCAGATTCTGCGCGATCACGCATTGACTCAAATTCCAGCCCCTTCGCTTGGCGCCACTCACTGCGCCAATCTGCTGCTTGCTTGTGCCGAGGGCAGGATCAATCAGTTTGTAAGAACCGATTTTCGCGCGCTGCCAACCGTGGGCTGGGAAGATCAGTGGCAGGCTCTGGAGCGAGCTGTATTCGCCTGAAGGTCAACGCGTTGCGATCTATTCGAGATCCTCATGCTCAACGTGGGCATTGGCCCCACCCGCGAGAACACAATCACCGAGCGCGTACCACCGTCGATCTTCGTTGAAGCCAGTCCGCGCCTTCGCCTGGGCCACTGCGCGCTTTTTAACGTCGTTTTCGAGCCCATCGATCTGGCTTTCGGACAACCGTATACTCTCAAGCAATGTCTCGGGTATCACGCGGCCCTGACGTTCGATGCCGGCGGCACGCTCCTGCATCTCACCTAGTTGTTTGCGCAGCTGGCTTAGATTGGCATCGGTGTTGGCGAGCAGGTTATCCATGGACGCGACAGCCCGGTTTTCCGCCCGGTCAATGTCATCGAGCGAACGATAAAGGGCTCTGACACGCTTCATCGCCACCTCACAATTCGCAATCGCCAGATTTCGCTGTGTTCGACGCGCCGCCTCTTCATCTGAAAGTTGCGGCTCGATCACTTCGATGACCACAAACCGCTCACCATCAAGCACTTCATAACCATACTTGACCCGATCGCTCGGAATTGAATAGGACACCACAACATTGCCCTGATCATTCACATAGCGATACAGACGGGTAGCAGCGCTCACCTGTGTTGCAATCAACAAGCTGAGCGTTAGCAGCAAAGTCAACTTTCCAAAATGTTTTTTCATCAAGATGCAGACTCATCTGCCTCGATCAGAGTACACAGTACTGGTGTTGATAGGCCCGCATACCATCCAGTATCGACCGCCCGTCAACTCGAGGCTTTCCATTGTGTCCAAGATAGTCGATCACTTCCTGCAAGTTGACGATGCTTGTCACACTTATCATTAATTCCTGCTCGAGGGTGCGCAGTGCAGTCTGCACAGACCCGTTTTGCAGTCTCTCCTGACGATCCATCGCCACCACCAGGCCAACCACTGTGGCATCGGTCTGCCCGATCAGCGCGATTGCTTCACGAACCGCGGTCCCCGCGGTCAGAACATCGTCGACAATCAGAACGTTACCCTGAACGGGCGCGCCCACAAACTGACCCCCTTCACCATGGGTTTTGGCTTCTTTGCGATTGTAGGCAACACCGACATCGATACCACGGCTGGCCAGAGCACAGGCAGTCGCCACGGCAATGGGTATGCCTTTGTAGGCGGGACCGAAAATCACGTCCACCGGAACCTTAAGCTCAACAATTGTCTGCGCATACGCCTCACCAAGCAGCGTTAACGAACTTCCCGATGACAACTCCCCGAGGTTGAAAAAGTAGGGGCTCACGCGGCCCGACTTAAGCGTAAATTCACCGAACTTGAGTACGCCATCGCTGATCATGCGATCAATCAGTCGTGCTGCGATCTGTGTCTCGGTCTGTATCTCGGTCTGTGTCTCGGTCTGTATCTCGGTCTGTATCTCGGTCAAGGGCCGTTCTCCTGTTTGCTAACCACTCAGCCCAGCGCCTGCTTCTGCAGCTCGATCAACTGTGCTGTGCCTTTTTCGGCAAGATCAAGCATGGCCGTAAGCTCAGCGCTCCGGAACGCAGCACCTTCTGCTGTGCCTTGAATTTCCATAAAACCGTGGCCGTCGAGGACCACTACGTTCATATCGGTATCGGCGTTCGAATCTTCCGCATAATCAAGATCGAGCACTGGCGTTCCAGCCCAGATCCCCACCGATACTGATGCCACAAACCCCCTGAATGCCTGCTGAACACCGAGTGCATCCATGGCGTCTTTAAGCGCGACCGCAGCCCCGGTAATCGATGCCGTGCGGGTTCCGCCATCTGCCTGAAGCACATCGCAATCGAGCCGGATGGTATTTTCACCGAGCGCATTCATGTCAACCATACCGCGCAATGATCGGCCGATTAAGCGCTGGATTTCCACGGTTCGACCGCTTTGTTTACCGCGCGCGGCTTCGCGGTCAACCCGTGGGTGGGTGGATCCTGGCAGCATGCCGTATTCGGCTGTAATCCAGCCCTGGCCTTTGCCTCGTAAAAATGCCGGGACAGTGGTTTCAGCACAGGCGGTGCACAATACCCGGGTCTCGCCAAATTCAACCAGAACCGACCCTGCAGCATGGCTGGTGAAACCGCGTGTGAGCTTTACCTTTCGCATTTCGTCCGGTGCGCGCCCACTTGGCCTGGCCTTCTGCATTCCTGTCTCCGTTTGTTGCGCGGGTTCGTCGGATGACAAACACCAAACCACAAGTATAAGTCCCGAGCGCGGCGCTTGGGTTAGAATTCGCGGCTTAAGGAGGTAGTACGATGATTGCAAGCATGACGGCATTCGCCCGAGTTCAGACTGAAACAGGCTCAAACACGCTTGTCTGGGAACTGCGCAGCGTCAATCACCGGTTTTTAGAGGTGCAGTTTCGATTGCCGGAGTCATTGCGGCTGGTCGAACATGCCTTGCGAGAAACAGCACGCAAACATCTTAAACGCGGCAAGGTGGATGGATCCCTTCGGATCGACACCCTGGCCCAGGCGGGTGCCCAGGAGATCCACCGTCCTACATTGATGCAGCTGCTGGCAACCCTTGAACAGGTGCAGCGCGATGCCCCCGAAAGTCCCGCGCCCACAGCCCTTGAGCTGTTGTGCTGGCCGGGTATCCTGATCAACCCGATGCCCATGGGTGAAGCCGACACCGTGGCAGCAGTGACGGATCTGTTTGAGCAGGCCCTGTCTGACCTACTTGCCCACCGACTTCGCGAAGGCACGGCGCTGGCTCAGGTTATTGTTGAACGGCTTGATGAGATCGACCGGATCATCAGCGAGCTGCGCGCATTGACCGCAACGGTTGCTCAGGAACTTGCCCACAAACTGCGTCAGCGTCTGGCCGATGTAGCGGCCTCCGTTGACTCCGAACGGCTTGAGGCTGAAGTCGTTCTGCTCGCGCAGAAGGCCGATATTGCGGAAGAACTGGACCGCCTGGCGATCCACGTGGAAGGGGCAAGAAGCCATCTGACTCAAGCCGGACCGCACGGTCGTCGACTGGACTTTCTGACACAGGAGCTGAACCGCGAAGCCAACACGATTGGGTCTAAGAGCGCTCAGGTTCAATGCTCGCAGAAGGCGATAGACTTGAAGGTGATCATTGAACAGATCCGCGAGCAGGTGCAGAACATCGAATGACGCAAGGTCTTCTGATTATGATTTCTGCTCCCTCCGGAGCAGGCAAAACAAGTCTGGTACAGTCACTCCTGGCCCAGGATGCGGGGCTCACGGTGGCAGTCTCACACACGACCCGTGCGCGCCGGTCCAAGGAGATCGACGGCCTTAACTATCACTTTGTCGACCCGAACGAATTCGAACGCATGGTGGGCAGCGATGCGTTTTTAGAACACGCAGAGGTGTTCGGACATCGCTACGGAACGAGTCGTGAAGCCGTGGCCGGCCAGCTTACTGCGGGAAGAGACGTGATCCTCGAAATCGACTACCAGGGTGCTGCGCAAGTGCGATCCAGACTGCCGGCGACGTTAAGCATCTTCATCCTGCCGCCTTCCAGGGCGACTTTGAAAGCTCGCCTTGTGGCTCGCAAGCAGGACGACGATGACGTGATCGAACACCGTTTCGAAAAGGCCGTCCAGGAGATGAGCCACCACACCGACTACGACTATCTGGTGGTCAACGACGTATTCGAAACCGCCGTCACTGACCTGCAGGCAATCATCCAGGCCGCGAGACTTGGGATCACGCGGCAGCGTGAGCGGCTCAAGCCACTCCTGGTCGACCTCTTGTCAGGCTGACTTGGCGTCGGTAGACTCCGCGCCTCTTCATTCTCCGCTCCGCCTTCGAACGCGGGCTCACTTGAGGTTACTGATGGCTCGTATCACCGTTGAAGACTGTCTGCAGCACGTCGACAATCGTTTCGAACTGGTCATGCTGGCAACCCGCCGCGCCCGTCAGATGCGCCGTTATGGTGTCGATCCCCTGATACCGGAAGAAAACGACAAGCCAACCGTGATTGCCTTGCGCGAAATCGCAGAAGGCCTGATCTCCCCGGAGATGCTTGACGCGAACGATGCCTCCACCGAGGATCAACCGGTGCGGGTCACCTTCAGTAGTGGTAGAGGAGATGAAGAAAACTTCGGTTTCTGACTCTCGATTTGTTACAGCACTCGCCGAACAGGCGAGCCAGAGTGCGATCGCAGCTCCCGCAACCCTCACCTCTCTGAAGGCACTCCTTCTGACCTATCTTCCCGAAGAGCAGGTCAGCAGCATAAACAGCGCCTACGACTACGCCTTTCACGCCCATGACGGGCAATTCCGCCGCACCGGCCATGCCTACATCACCCATCCTCTGGCGGTGGCGCAGATACTGGCCGAAATGCGCATGGATCACAGCACCATCATGGCGGCGCTGTTGCATGACGTAATCGAAGACAGCCGGATCGCCAAGTCAACACTTGGCAGCCGTTTCGGCGAGCCGGTGGCGGAGATCGTCGACGGTGTTTCCAAGCTTTCCACCATTTTTCAATCCAGAGCCGAAGCGCAGGCCGAGAACTTTCAGAAAATGGCGCTGGCCATGGCCAAAGACATCCGGGTCATCATGGTCAAGCTCGCTGACCGACTGCACAACATGCGCACGATCGGTGTGATGTCGGATGAACAGCGCCGGCGAATCGCCCGGGAAACCCTCGACTACTATGCTCCGATCGCCAACCGGCTGGGGATGAACGCGGTCAAAGTGGAGTTCGAAGAACTGGGGTTCCACGCCCTGTATCCCCTGCGGGCCGATCGGATCGGCAGAGCGGTCGCAAAAATACGCGGCAATCGCAAGGCCCTGTTGGAGGACATTGCCACCTCGATCCAGGCAAGTCTCAACCGCGAGGGCATCGCTGCAACCGTTCAGAGTCGCGAGAAACACCTGTTTTCGATCTACCGTAAGATGAAATCTCAGCACAAGTCGTTCAAGGACATCATGGACATGTTCGGCTTTCGCGTAGTGGTTGAGCAGGAAGACGCCTGCTACCGAACTCTCGGTATTGTGCATAGTCTCTACAAGCCGGTGGCCGGCCGTTTCAAAGATTACATCGCCATCCCCAAAGTCAACGGTTACCAGAGCCTGCATACGACACTCTTCGGTATGCACGGCATTCCCATCGAGGTGCAGATCCGGACCAAACAGATGGACCAGGTCGCCGAGTACGGCATCGCCGGGCACTGGCTCTACAAGGCAGAAGAAGATCCGATGCAGGGTAATCGGCGCACCCGGCAGTGGCTCAAAGACCTGCTCGATCTGCAACGTCGTGCGGGCAATCCGCTTGAGTTTATTGAAAATCTTAAAGTCGACCTGTTTCCTGACGAAGTCTATGTCTTCACCCCCAAGGGCGACATCATGAGCCTGGTCAGAGGGTCATCGGCCGTGGATTTCGCCTACTCGGTGCACACCGATGTGGGCAATCAGTGTGTGGCCTGCCGCATCGATCGCACCCTCGCACCGCTTTCGCAACAGCTGCAAAGTGGTCAAAGTGTAGAGATCATCACATCGGCAGAAGCGCGACCGCAGCCGGACTGGCTGACCTTTGTGGTGACCTCCAAAGCGCGTGCCGGTATCCGTCACGCACTCAAGAGTCAGTTGCAGACCGAGTCCATTGCCCTGGGCCGTAAACTGCTCAATCAATCGCTGCGCCACGCCCAGACCAGCATCAATGATCTGGACTTCCGCCGCTTGCGCCGGGTGTTCAAAGAATTCGGTGTTAAGAAGCTGAACGAACTGCTATCGGCAATCGGCAACGGCGCTCTGATGAGTTACGTCGTCGCTCAACATCTGCTGGCGGCAGACAACCCGGACTACGAAGCGGTGCCCGTGGAGCACGCCGGACCCATGGCGCTTGGCGGTGGCGAAGGTCTGGTCATCAACTACAGCCGCTGTTGCGGGCCGGTTCCGGGCGATGCGATTGTGGGGCACATGACCCCCGGCAAGGGGTTTGTGGTGCACACTGAAACTTGCCGAAACATGGCGGAGATCCGCCGCCGGACCCCGCGCGAGATCATCCCGGCACGCTGGACCAAGACGACCGAGGGCGAATTTCTCACCAACCTGCGGATCGAAGTCACCCACAAAAAAGGTGTTATCGCAGAGATTGCGTTGGCAATCACCGATGCCGACGCCGGTCTGGAACGGATCAATGTTGAAGAACGCAACGCTCAACTCAGCAGCATCGTGGTTGTGACTTCGGTCATGAACCGCGATCATCTGGCCAAAGTCATGCGGCGCGTACGCAGTGTCGCCGACGTGGTTTCTATCAACAGGATTTCGGTCTGAACCATGCCTAAAACCATCATCGCAGCACCCGCTGCGCCAAAGGCCATCGGCCCTTACTCACATGCATTGGCCGTGTCTGGTGGCACCACCATTTACCTGTCTGGTCAGATCCCCTTGAATCCTGACACCATGAACCTGGTGGAGGGCGACTTTGAGGCCCAGGCACGGCAGGCGTTCCACAACCTTGCCGCCGTCGCCGAGGCCGCCGGTGGCGACTTCAGCAACCTGGTAAAGCTGACTCTCTATCTGACCGATCTCGCTAACTTTCCGGTGGTGAACACCGTGATGGCCGAGTTCTTCAGCGACCCTTACCCGGCACGCGCCGCTGTGGGCGTGGCGCAGTTACCCAGGGGCGCTGCATTCGAAGTCGAGGCCATCATGGTGATCGACTAGCGAACGGCCAGTGAACGCCGCAGCCGATCTGGCCGTTGAACATCTGAAAGGCGTCGGACCGGCGCTCAAAGCCAAGCTGAATCGGCTCGGACTATTCCGCGTGA
>JAQBYL010000266.1 GCA_027622495.1 Pseudomonadota bacterium | reverse complement strand
GTCTGGGATGAAATCGGTCTGTCGAACCGGGAAACCTTCGGTGACACCCGACGGGTCACTATCTACGGCCAGCGCACCCTGGACAATCGGTTTGCGTTTGGTGGTCGAGCTGGCTATTACTTCGGCTCGAAGAGGCTACCGGTTATACCGGCAGACAACCCGCATCTGGATAATGTTGAGAAGACTCTCAAAGAACTGTTTCCCATGATCGCAGACTACGCCATCACCCACAGGTGGGGTGGTCTGATGGGGGTGCCAAGACACTGGCGGCCATCGGTGACATTCGATGCAGAAACCGGCATCGGCACCGCCGGTGGGTACACCGGAGAAGGTGTCGGTGCCTCTAATCTCGCCGGCAGAATCCTCGCCGATCTGGTCGCAGGCGCACAAACTGATATTACCCGCCTGGCCTGGGTGAACGATGTGCCCAGACGCTGGGAACCCGAGCCACTGCGCTGGTTAGGGGCCAGTGCAATTCACTGGTTTGGTGATCGTGCCGACCGGATCGAACTGCAGACCGGGCGACCTTCAAAACTGTGGGGCGGATTGTTTAATCGATTCGTTGGTTAACGGGCTGGTCGTATCGCGCGCTCTGCCAGGCGACCAATCAGGCGCTGGCCAAACCCCAAGCAAGTGGATTATCTTGGGTACTTAAGCCCACGGGAGAGACGCATGCCAGCATTGGATGGAATGAGAATTCTCGACATGACTCAGTACGAGGCTGGGACCTCCTGTACCCAGGCGCTGGCCTGGATGGGTGCCGATGTAGTCAAGATCGAAGCACCCGAGTATGGCGATCCCGGGCGCGGTGTGGGGCGCACTGAAAACAAGGATTACTCAGCCTATTTCTGTGCCTGGAATGCCAACAAACGCAGCCTGGCTCTGGATCTGCGCACCGAAGAAGGTCGGGGCCTCTTTCTGCAGATGGTGCCGGGTTTCGACGTGTTTGTAGAAAACTACGGTCCCGGGGTGGTTGAGCGGCTCAAGATCGATTATGAAGATCTGAAGGCCATTCACCCCGGTCTGATCTATGCGCGCATCAAGGGCTTTGGGACCAGCGGACCCTATTCAGGCTATCGCTGCATGGACATGGTCGCTCAAGCGGCAGCAGGGGCATTTTCCATAACCGGTGAGGCTGACGGTCCACCGATGATGCCAGGGCCAACAACTGGCGACTCCGGCACTGGTGTGCAGACCGCCATGGCGATTCTGGCCGCGTACATCCAGAAACAACGCACAGGGACGGGTCAGCTGATCGAGCTTTCAATGCAGGAGGCGATGACCTACTACGTTCGAACCCGCGCTTATATCGGATCGGCCTGGGGCTCACAGGCGAGCGCACGCAACGGTAATGCGGGTGGTCTGCCGCCGGTCAACATATACCCGTGCAAACCATTCGGACCCAATGACTACATTTATCTCATGCCGGTGAATCAGGGTCACTGGGATTCTTTGTGCACCGCCATGGACCGCGGCGACCTGGCAGTTGATTCCCGTTTCGACACCAGTACTGCTCGAGCTAAAAACGGCAAGGTTCTGTACGACGAAATCTGTTCCTGGTGCAGCGAACGCACCAAATACCAGGCCATGGAAGTCATTGCCTCGGCCGGTGTGCCCTGCTCGGCCTGCCTGGATACTGGTGAGCTGTATCACAACGAACACCTGGTTGAGCGAGGGTTTGTTACCCAGATGGACCTGCCCGTGCACGGCAAAGTGCCGTTTCTGGGTTTTGCACCCCGCATGTCGCAGTCGCAGGTACCCATCGTTCGTTCACCGCGTCTGGGTGAGCACACAGATGAGGTCTTACGCCGCGAACTGGATCTCACCGAAGCCCGCCTCACCGAACTGCGCAACGCAGGCGTCATTGGTGACCCGCAGCGTTTTACCTGAGAACACTGACGCGGAAACCTCAGCACCTGATGCGGTAGAGTGTCCGCCATGACCGAAGCCGCAGAGAATCTGCTCCCCCTTACGCAACTCATCGTTCTCGCCATCGTTCAGGGAATCACCGAGTTTCTGCCCATCAGCTCATCAGCGCATCTGATCCTGGTGCCTGTGCTCACCGGCTGGAGCGATCAGGGTCTGGCCATCGATGTCGCCATGCATGTTGGTACTCTGCTTGCGGTGATGCTGTACTTCCGAGGTGACCTGATCCGACTGCTTAAGGGCGGTGTGGATGTGATCAGACGGCGCGACACCGCCGACGGCCATCTGGCATTACAGATCGTCGTCGCTACTATTCCTGTGGTCATCGCAGGCTTTCTGCTCAAAGATCTGATCGGAACCACATTGCGCAGTCCGGCGCTGATCGCCACCACCACGGCCCTGTTCGGCGTCGTGCTGTGGTATGCGGATCGCCACGCCAGCGCAATCAAAGGGGTAATCGAGCAGTTGAGCTGGCGCGACGTTGTTCTGATCGGACTTTCTCAGGCCCTGGCCCTGGTCCCTGGCGTCAGCCGGTCCGGTATCTCCATGTCCGTCGCCCTGATGCTGGGTCTCGGGCGGGTCGAGGCAGCACGCTTTTCTTTGCTGTTGTCGATCCCGACCACCGCTGCGGCTGGCGTTCTGGCTGGTGTGGATCTCATCGAAAGCGGCAATGCGTCTCTGCAGACCGATGCGGCAATCGCCGCAGCTCTCGCCTTTGCAGCAGCTCTTGCCGCCGTTGCCGGTCTGATGGCGTGGCTGCGTCGCGCAACGTTTCTGCCATTTGTGATCTATCGTCTGTTGCTGGCGGCAGGTCTTGGTGTGATGTTGTTGATGGGCTTGTTATCGGCAGCGTAAACCGCGCTTCATTCACTGAACCGACACCCCCGTCATCGCACTCCATGCATCAGTGGGTGTATCCGTCAGGATCCCATCCCGCTCAGAAATAAACAGTGCGGCAATCCCGGCCAGATCAGCAGCACCGCGGCCCTCTTCAACCCCGAGACACAGAAGCGCCGTCGACCAGGCATCCGCCAGAGCGGAATTTTCATCCACCACCGTAACCGACACCGTGTCGTGCATGATCGGTCTGCCTGATCTCGCATCCAGAACATGGCTGTAACGGATACCTTCGGCGTCAAAGTAATGTCGATAGGTGCCTGAGGTGAGAACCGTTACCGGATCCGTCGCGGTTATGGTTAGGGCTTTCTGCACAGTGCGACCACCCGGCAGCGGGCGTTCAACGCCGATCCGCCAGGGGGAACCGTCCGGCTTACGACCCCTAGTTCGAATTTCGCCCCCTATTTCCGCCAGGTAATTCTCGATCCCCGAAGCTTCAAGAACATCAGCCAGACGACCAACCGTGTAGCCTTGCGCTATTGATGACAGATCAATCTGCAGATCTGCTTTCTGCTTACGCAGCCGGTCGGGGGTAAGAATCTCAATCTTGTGAAAACCAATGTGAACAAGTGTTGCCTGTATTTCTTCGGTGGAGGGTGGGGTCAGCTGATCGCCACTGAAACCCCACAGATCCCATAACGGTCCGATGGTCAGATCATAGCAACCCTGGCTTGCCTGACTGACCAGGCGGGCAATCTGAACCAGAGCAACGATCTCGGAGCCGACATCCAGCGCATCTGTTGAGCGGCTTGTGTTAAACAGCTCAATTGTGGAGTCCGGCCGGAAGTTCGACAGGGCAAGGTCGATCCGTTCAAGCTCAATCTCCAGATTAGCTCTGACGACCGGCTCGGTGTCGACTGGCTCAGTGCTCCAGAATTTGACTTCCCAGGTGGTTCCCTGGGCGGGACCGGCGAGCGTTTTCAGCTCCGTCGGGTTAGAACAACCCCAAAAGAGGAGACTTAAACTGCACAGGACCAACAGCGGCGTCCACCCACCACACCCCACCGATATCACTGCTGATCCACATTCACCACCGGCACAAGCCTTACGATCTGACTGCCTGCTTCGTGCTCGATCAGCAGATAGATCAGACCATCCGGGCCGGTTTCAACATCCCTGATCCGCCCCAGATTCCGGATCAGAACCTCAGTATGAACCAGCTTGTTATCTTCAATGACGAACCGATACAGCTCCGTTGCCTTGAGGCTGCCTACAATGAACTGCCCCTGCCAGCGGGGAAAGGCTACACCATCGTATATGTTAAAGCTCGATACCGCCGGTGAGGGGGTCAGGTCAACGACCGGTTGTTCTATGTCGTTAATATCGAACTCGATGTTCAGGTCTTTCCAGTACTCGACCGGCGTGCCATCGTAGTCGACCCCTTTGGAGTACAACGGCCAGCCGTAGTTTTTACCCGGCTCCAGCAGATTGATCTCGTCACCGCCGCGAGGGCCCATTTCGGAACCCCACACCTTGCCGGTGGCAGAATCAACCTCGAGCCCCTGCGGGCTGCGGTGGCCATAGGTCCAGGTGCTGGCAAACGCACCTGGTTGCGCCGCATAGGGATTGTCGAAAGGGATCGCACCGTCATCGGCTACCCGGTGAATCTTGCCGAACGGCGTGCGCAGGTCCTGCACCCCTTCGAAGTAACCACCTTTGATCCCAACGCTTAAGAAAAGGTGCCCGTTTGAATCAAAGGCCAGCCGTCCACCGGCACCGATGTCCGGCACCGTGGAATAAAACTGCCTGGGAACGCTCCAGATGACTTCCTCATCGACCCACCGACCTTCTTTAATCCGACCCCGGACGACCCGGTTCATGGTCACCGGGATCATCGTCTCATCTCCGTCGGTGCCACAGTCTTCACACAGATGCGTGTGGTGCAGGTAAATCCAACCGTTGTCGGCATAGTTCGGGTGCGGCAATGCGTCCAGATGCCAGCCGATACCGTAGTTCAAGCCCAGCATCTTGAAACCGAGGTCTGACACCGCTGGTGTACCTTCGATGTATTGCGACTGTTCACCGTCCGCAGATACGAACGAAAGCCCGCGGGTTTTTTCGCTCAGCAATATACGACCGTCAGGTAGCGGTGCGATCGAGAATGGATAGGGATCCAGGCCTTTCGCTACCGTTTCTAATCGAAAGTTCACGAGTTCCGTCTGGACAACTTCGACAGGCACGACGAGTTCGCTGGCCATTTTGAAATCAGTAAAGAGGCGGTCAACCCTGCGCTCAGCGATCAGGATTGCCAGGCTCTGGATGTGGCTCTCAGACATGGTGGTGGACCAGCCCGGCATGCCGCTGTTGAGAAACCCATCTGAAATGCTGCGCGTCAGTTCGGCAATCGATTCGCCGTGTTTGAGCGGAACCCCGATCAGTGCCGGTCCCTGCGGCCCTCCCTGCATAGTATCGCCATGGCAGACGGCACAGTTTTCAACAAACATGTCCTGAAACGGATCACCGTCTACTGCCAGCATGATGGCGTAGTAGGTACCGACGCCCATGATCGCAAGCACACCGAAGACAATTCCGAAAATCCACCCAACACGCTTGAACCGCATAACCTTCCTCTTATCCCCGGACCTCAGGTGCACGACCACCACGGGCCCGGATCGCGTCAAACGGTTCCATAAAACTGAAACGATGACCTTCGCAGTCGCTGCCCTCATAACGCCGTTCACCGAACACAAGTATATTCTGCAAACCGTTGCAGCTCAAACCGGCGGTTTTCTTTGCGCCTTTCACGCGCTATCTTCGTGCCCTGAATAAGGGGAGCAAGCCATGCGGTCAGTGTGGGTTTTTGTCACGACGGTGCTGTTGTCTGCCTGTAATCCGGCGCCGCCCCCTTCTTCACCGGGCATTGACGCCCAGACTGAAGAAACAGCCAAACCCTGGACAGGGCTTGATCCTAACGACGCCGACGATGATTTCCGCTTTGTGGTAGTAACCGACCGAACTGGCGCGCACCGACCGGGCGTGTTCGCCGGGGCCATGCCGAAGATCAACCTCCTGGAACCAGCCTTCGTGCTGAGCGTGGGGGATCTGATCGAAGGCTACACAGACGATCAGGCACGTCTCGACGCCGAGTGGGACGAAATGGAAGGGTTCATCGGCCAGCTCGATACCCCGTTCTTCTACACCGCCGGTAATCACGACATGAGCAACGCCGTGATGGCAGAAACCTGGCGCAAGCGCTTTGGCCCCTCCTTCTACCACTTCACTTATAAGGGCGTACTGTTCCTGGTTCTCAACTCAGAGCTATTCGGCATGGTCGGCCAGACGGACGT
>JAQBYL010000265.1 GCA_027622495.1 Pseudomonadota bacterium | reverse complement strand
ATCATCATCGGTTCCCATGCCCGGAAGGGTCTCGGCCTGCTGCTCGGCTCAACCGCGAACGGTGTGTTGCACCGCGCCAAAATGAATGTGCTGACCGTCAGGATTCTCTAGCCAGACGAGCAGTACGTCAGCCAAAATTAGGCATGACTTTGCGCGCGAAGAGATCAAGCGACTCGAGCAATTGGTCAGGTGTGTGAATACCCTGCGGTATCAGCAGAAATGCTTCGTCCACCGGAACCGTCCGGGAGATTTCTTCAATACGCCGGTTCAGCGTGTCCGGGCTGCCGACCAGCAACTCCGGCATGCCCTGGCCGAATGGCGTCGCCCAGGTCTTCCAGAACCACTCCATGTCTTCAAAGAGCTTCCAGGCTTTCGCATCGGTTTCTGCACAGATTCCAATGCCGCCCCAGCAGGCCTGCTCACCAGGCTTCACCTCGTGACCGTGCAACCGGGCTTCAGCTTCCCACTCCGACCACAGCAATTTCAGAAAGTCGGTATTGCCTGAAAGCACAATCGGCCGGCCTTTGTATTTAGCCCAGAACTTTGCCGTTCGCAGGCTCTGCGAAAAACCACCGTACAGCGGTATGGTCTTCTGAAAAGGTCGCGGGGCGATGCCAACCTGGTTGACCCGCATATCAGCATCGACCCCCTGGCCGTAGTTGACGTAGGCCGGGTGCTCATGGGGATTGACGAAACCCTCCGGCGGGAACTGCCAGAACTTGCCCCTGTGACTCAGTGTCTCGTTGTGCAGGGCTTTAACCACCACTTCGACGAACTCGGCAAAGTACTCGCGATTCAGATCATTTTCGGGTCCGTCCGCATTCCAGGGACCAACCGCGGTCAGGTTCGGTTTGATCTTGTAGTTTTCCACCCACCTGGCCTGGTAGCCGCGCACCAGACCCACACCGAATCGACCCTGCAGCATGTTGTCCAGCGTGGTGATTTTCTCGGCTGTCATCAGTGGGTTGTTGACGGTGCTCACAAAGCCGCAGGTGACGATGCGCATCTTGCGCGTGTGCTGACCAAGCCACATGGCCATCAGACAGGGATCGTTGGAAATCTCAAAGCCTTCGATCTGCAGGTGGTGTTCGGGATGACCAAAACCGAAATAGCCTGCCTGGTCAGCGAAAGCGGCGATCTCTCCAATCTCTTTCAGCATCCGCGGATACAGGTCCGGGTGTCGACCCGCCATACCTGCTTCAAGCTCAGCCCGCCGCCCTACCGTGCAATACATGAACAGACCAAATTTCAATCTCACCCCCTGCGCTAAGCTGGTCGAAAAACGGCTTCCTCCGGACCTTTGTACGCAAAATCGGGTGTATACGCAAAGCGGCGATAGGCGGATTGTCTGATCACACAGATCTGGCCGGCAAGATCGTTACTGTTTGACAGAAGCCCGTTATCAACAAGCCAGCGCACAACATGACGGGTATACAGACCAGCCCCGGTGCAGAACCAGCGATCGTGTTCATGCCCTGATCTGATTGTTTCGATCATCTCATCGACCAGGTTTTCATAGAGCGGATGGTTGGGACGTACGGCCGCGAAACCGGGCAGAAACTCAGGCAGCAGGCTGTCATCCTGAAATCGCACCACAAGCTCTGTTTGTGTCGACCAGCGTATGGCACTCAAACAGACTTCGTCTGCAGCAACGAATAACCCGCCGCGGTTCAACAGGACAGTGTGTCCGAAAAAATCTGCAGCCATTGCCGGATGACCACATGAACGATATGCGTCGACTACCTTGTTGCCATACTGACTTTCAAGAAAATCGATCGCCCCCTGATGATCAAACAGCTGGTATTCCCAGCCATCGTATTCGGTTTGCCAGGTTTCCATCGCTTTGGCCACATCGCTATCAACGCAGCCAGCGTGCCAGAATTGAAAGATCTGCCTGGGTATGCGCGCTAACCGGTTGCCCTTGACTTCTGCGGGTCGAATATTCAATGGTTCCAGCCAGCCTTCCCGATCAAGGCTTCTGGCAAGGCTCAGGGCGAGGGGTGTACTGTTGCTGTGAGTGCTCACCAGTGTGGCAAGTTCATCTGTCTCAAGTGGTGCCCTGCCAATCCGGACGAACCCTGCTTCGCGTTGGTATCGGGCGAATATTTTATCGATCTGCCCGATCTGCCCGGACACGCCATTTTGCGCATAGCCGATGTCTGCCCGCGCCATCAGTAAAAACTCATGAGCACGGGAAAGATCCCCATCGATCAGATTCAGCTGTGTAAGAAGCAGTGATGCCTCACACCGGATCGCCGCTGTTACAGATGGCAGGGTCAGATTCTCGAGAAGATGCGCAGCACCGTCTGGCTCACCGAGCAGCGCCCTCATCCGAGCCTTTAACAGCAACGCACGTTCCCGCAGGCCCACATCAGAAAATTCCTCCGGGATCAGACAGGATTCTCCGATGGATCCATTTCTTGCGGCGAATGCACATTCGTGAAAAAGCAGGGTCGCCTGCTCATGATGCGGTTGCGGCGCAAGGATTCTGCTCAGGCTGTTGTCGATCTCGCTGTTCAGCGGATCATCGTGCTGACTCAGAAAAGTCGCATATTCGAGCAGCACTCCGGGCACTTCAGAAAAGCGCTCCCGGATTACACTCCACAACTCGCGCGCCCGCTGATAGTCGTGCATGACACTCGCCAGCTGTGCGGCACCGCGAAAGCCACCCACATCGTCTGGAAATTCACGCATCAACCGCTCGTAGACGGAAGCGGCCTGATCGTACTGGCGCAGATCTTCATAACACCTGACCGCGCCACGCAGGGGCAAGACCGAACGGGGAAATTCATCGGCTGCCCGCAACCAGGCAGTAAGTGCCCGCTCCAGACAACCATTCTTCTGACGAGTTCTAGCAAGGCCAAACCAACCTGCCTTGTTTTGTGGTCGCGAACTGATAAGGCGCTGATAAACGCGTTCTGCTTCATCGAATTCCTGATTCACCAGGTGATGTTCGGCAAGCGCTTTGAGCACCAGTGGATCATCGGGCAACACACGCAACGCCAGACGCCAGCGACGCAGTGCCTCGCGTGGCTGATTCCGTCGGACTGCAACTTGCGCGTAGCCTTTCAACGCGGCGTCATTTCCACGGCCGTAGGCAGCAAGATAACGGGCCTCCGCTTCACCCATGCGCCCTGCTTCGACCAGCGCATCCGCCAACTCCACCAATATGTTTGATTGAACATTCACGCCAGTCCGTAACAGGCCTTCATAACAATCGATGGCACCCGACCAGTCTTGTGCTGCCCGCGCCACCTGCGCCTGCAGATACCGCAGTTTCGGACTGCGTGGAAATCGTTTGAGGGCCCGATCGCACCATCGCTGCGCCTGGTCAAACGTTTGTTTTCTCAACGCATAACGGATCAGCCGGAAATAACTCTCCAGTTCAATCCGCGTATTCAGTGATGTATCTGCCTCTTTGTCAGCAGTGTTCCGCACCCGTCGCTCCCCAGCGTCGGCCGTTCAGGCTGCGCAGCTTGCCAACCCTTTCGGCTTGATGCCACCAGCAAGTAAGTTGACTCAGGCCCCTCACTAATTCTGTTAGCTAACGATCTTCTTATGCGACATGCGCGTGACGTCTGTTGGCCCCTGTCGGTCCCCGATGATGCCTGAAGTCAGGCAATGTGCTATCAATGCCGCTGCGCTTTTACATTCAGGAACACACAATGAAATTCGGCCTGATCCCTATCAACATTGCAGTGGCAGACCTTGACCAGATCACCGGGATTGCCCGGCTCGCAGAAGCCAACAGTTTCGAATCGGTCTGGACCTTCGAACACGTGATTGTTCCTGAGGACTATCAATCGAAATATCCATACCACCCGAGCGGAAAGATGGGTGCCGCACCTGACACGAATTTCGTGGACCCACTGATCGCGCTGAGCGCAGTTGCTGCAGTGACCAGCAGAATCCGCCTGGGCACCGGCGTCAACATCCTCTCGCAGGTCAACCCACTGTATATGGCCAAACAGGCAGCCAGCCTCGATCTGGTGTCAAACGGTCGCTTCATGCTCGGGGTTGGCATCGGCTGGCTGAAAGAAGAGTTCGAGGCTCTCGGTGTGCCGTTTGAACGTCGCGGTGCACGCTTCGATGACTATGTAGTGGCCATGAAGAAGATCTGGTCAGGCGAGCTTTTTGAGCATCACAGCGACTTTATTGACTGGTCAGGATTCAGAAGCTATCCGGTCCCGGTGCAAAAGCCTCTGCCTGTGATTATTGGCGGCGCGGCTGGCAAGATTTATCAACGTATCGCTCGCCACGGGGACGGCTGGTTTGCACCGATCGGGGATCCGGCTGCACTGGCAAAAGCACTCGATCAATTGCGTGCCGCTTGTGATGCGGAAGATCGTGACTTCGCTGAGATCGAAATCACCTGCATGTGGCCAGGTCAGGGTGGCAAGGAGGCAGTGCAGGCTCTTGCCAGCGTGGGGGTATCCCGGCTTGTTGTTCCCATAATGGCCCTGGGCGCCAGTCCCGTTGAAGGGATCCAGAAGCTCGCCGAGGAACTCAAAGGCGAAATGGTGACCTGAAGCGCTATCTGGCAGCAGCTTGATGATCTGATCACGGAAACCGGTGGTTCGCCAGAGCCGAACTGGCGGCCCTGACATGCTTTTGTGACGCATTTCCTAAAAACTTTTAGCGCAATCCTGCAATCTTGCCCTGTAGCCCGGTGTATCTGCGGGCGACCTATACAGGGACTAGCCGACTAGCAGATGTTCATGACGAACTTAAGCATCGTTTCTTTACCGTGGACGCGGCGACTGACTGCGTTCCTTGCAGTGTGCGTCTGTCTATCAACCCACGCCGAACTGCCACCCGCCGTCTCGACCAGTGAGGTGATCCCGGCAGGATCGTTGATCATTGCCATGGACAACAACACCCAGAACATCGGCAGCGCTTTCAATCTCAAGTCGTACGGGATGGTCAATCATCTGTTGTGGAACAACATCCCGGTTAAGTGGGCCATCAAGCCGGGCAAAACCAAAGACGGTATTGACTTCACTGTGGCTGTACAGCGTGTGCTGCCTACATCTGCTGCCCAATCCACCATCTCGTTCCATTCCGGACCATTTATTGTGCATCGCGACCTGGCAGCGCTGGCCCTGCCTCTGATGATCGCCTATGGAAACAACGTTGCCGTGTACCTGACCAAAGCGGACGTTACCGTCGACATCCGCCAGACGATTTTGCAGCGCAAGAAAGTCGGCGTTCTCGACGACGGCGATAAAGCTGACATCCACACGGCCATTTTGAACGAAGCTGGTTTTGTCAGCGGCCAGCAGTATGTGGTGATCCCGGCTGCCACGCTTGCAAACATAAACGCAAACGTCTGTATTACCCTTGCCAGTGAACCGCATTGGGACGTCACCGACAACGACACCGAAGCCCAGGCAATACGCCTGTTCGTTGAAGCAGGCGGTAACTTTCTCGCTCAGTGTGTGGCCATCGTCAGCTATGAGAACAATACTCTTCACGGCTTGTATCAGACCACCAACGGCGTAGTTAAGAACAAATTGAGCGGTGGTTTCAGTTACCCGCGTGCAGACCTGCAATACAGTCAGTTTCACGGGGAATTGAAGGACAAAGGCGGCTCGATATCGGACTACGAGCTCAACGGTGGCTCGTTCAGGAACGGAGCCCATGCACACGTTACTAACCTGTCTGATCCAGACACTTATGTCGCCACTGCGTCACAGTTGAACAGCGGCGGTGGTGCGGGGGTGTATTACCTGGGGGCTCACGAATACAATGGCAACGACATCGCTGAGATCAATGGCAGGCGAATGTACCTGAACGCGGTGATGGCCTATGCTGCACGACCGACCAGTTGCGGGTTTGATTTTCCCGCCTCGCCATTGGCCAACCTGATCGTCCTCAAATCTGTAGAGACCATTAACGACCCGGTGGGCAGCAGCTATCCGAAGTCCATCCCCGGCGCGGTCATCCGCTACACCATCAGGGTATCCAACAGCGGTGGGGGGGCGACCGATCCCAACACGGAGACGTTGGTCGATTCTCTGCCTGCTGCCATATCAATGTATATGGAAGACCTGGGCATTGACGGCAGTGGACCCATCTACTTCGAGGAAGGAACCAGCGGCCTGGGCTTCACC
>JAQBYL010000264.1 GCA_027622495.1 Pseudomonadota bacterium | reverse complement strand
CACAGCAAGACCAGATTATCCAGACTGTTCTCGCCCCCTGTGGCCCAGTGCTTCACATGATGTGCACCCAGCCAGTATTCATGAGTACAGCCTGGAAAGGTACAGCGCTTATCGCGGGCGAGTAGCGCCTGCCGGATTTTCCGGGGTATGGTTCGCTGCCTGCGCCCGATAGACAGCGGTTCACCCTGATCGTCCGTGATCACTGGGATCACATACCCATCACAGCACAACCGCCGGAAGATACCTCAGCCCCCAGATCCGGCACACCCAATACAAAACGCTGACCTCACACGACTATCGGCAGACCGCTATCGGTAGACAATGCTTCTGAACAATGTGTGGGGGTGAATAACCCCTGTGATTGATCCACGACTGCAGAACATCGAATCATCGGCGAAAATGAAACGATCTGTCCGAAGGTGGTCGCGAAGGCCACGTCGGCGGCGTCGCGTCCGGTGCCGATGCGCACAAGGCCCATGGGGATGGCGAGGCCTGAAGGATCAAAGATATACCAGCCATTACCCAGATAGACTTCCACGTAAGCATGAAAGTTGGGTGGTCCAAAGCCGGGGTCCGCGCCGAAGTCGGTACCCGTCACGAATCGGGCCGGTACGTTGACTGCCCGGCACAGCGCAATCATCAAATGGGCGAAGTCGCGGCACACACCTACCCGCTCGATCAGGGTGTCGATCGCGGAGGTGTTTGAATTCGTTGTATTCGGTGAGAAAGCAACATGCCTGTTCACCCAGTTTCGAATTGCCTGCACGCGATGATAGCCCTGAGGAAGCGGACCGAACTCGCTGCTGGCAAAATTGAACAGCCGATCTGATTGGCAGTATCTGCTGGGATAAAGGTACTCGATCAGGCCAGTTGGAAGATGTTGAACCGATACCTCCTCGAGGGTGGCCGGGTCCACTCGTCGATGATCGAGATCCACTATCGCCGAATAATCGAGTTTCAACTCGCCTGACGGAACGTGCAGCCGCATGCATCGGTTCCCTGTGATCGGGTCGGTGTAGTAGTCCGGCTCAATAGGCGGGTTCAGCAGGAGGCGTTCACAAGTGACCAATTGCCGCTGTGTGTATGCAGCCTGGACGTTGAAAAGAAAATCCGCCCCCGGACCTGGGATCTCGTATTCCAGACATACCTGTAGATCCATTCGGATCACGTTAGCGCCATTTGAGGAAAGACCGTCAGCATACACCAATACCCCGTTTACACCGGCTTAAGCAGATGGACCTGATTGCACCTTCCATCAGCTTCAACTATAAATCTGCCGTGGTTTTACCTGGCGATCAGTTCTGGGAACATGGTGTCGTGATTTCCCGTAACCGAATGCTGTCAGGCCATGTAATGATGAGACGAGCATGAATTACCTTTTCGTTTTTCTGTTATCGCTAACAACGCTGGAAAGTTCCCCGACGAACCCTGCGGTCGATTCAGTCCTCGTGGTCAAATCGGAAAGAAAAATGTACCTGCTTGCGAACGGCAGCACGGTCAACGAATACGCGGTGGTGTTTGGCCGGAATCCAGTCGGCCACAAACAGCAGGAGGGTGACGGAAGAACTCCCGAAGGCCGGTATACTCTGGACTTTAAAAATGCAGACAGCGCGTTCTATAAATCCATCAAGATTTCCTACCCGGATGCTGAGGATACAGCCCGAGCCGAAAAACAAGGCGTAAGTCCAGGCGGGCTGATCATGATCCACGGTCAGAAGAACGGCTCTGACTGGGCAAGAAACTATGACTGGACCGACGGTTGCATAGCGGTAACGAATGCGGAAATGGATGAATTATGGCAACTGCTCGAAGAAGGGTTTCCAATCGAAATCAGACCCTGAAACCAGGCCCAAAAAGGCCAGGCGAACCTAACCCCTCAGATCGTATAACCCTCTTCACTCAACGGCATCTTCCGGACCCGATGCCCGGTCGCGGCAAAGATCGCATTCCCCACTGCCGGTGCCAGCGGCGGCAGCGCCGGTTCGCCTAGCCCCGTGGGGGTGTAATCACTCTGAATGAAATGAATATCTACTTTCGGTGCACTCGGCATCCGCAGCACCTGATAATCATGAAAGTTGGATTGTTGAATGCGCCCGTTTTCCATGGTGATCTTCTGAGCCATCATGGTCGACAGACCGTCGATGATTGCACCTTCCACCTGCGATGTTGCACCACTCATGTTGATGATCGGCCCCACATCCACAGCGGCCGTAACTCTGTGCACAGTCAGCTTGCGGTTGGCATCAACACTGACCTCCGCTACTTCGGCAATGTGACCCGCGTGGCTGAAAAAGAACGACAGACCGAGCCCGGAACCCGCAGGCATTTTGCGTCCCCAGCCGGCTTTTTCAGCGGCAAGTTTGACAACCCCTGCCGCACGACCGGTATTCAGTGAGCGGATGTTGCCCTCTTCGAACCAGCGCGGTTCGCCGAGGATTTGAAGCAGAAACTCCAGATGATCGCGACCTGCAGCATGTGACAATTCTGCCAGAAAGCTCTGCGTTACAAAGGCGTTGGTGTTGGACCGCGGTGCCCGCCAGGGTCCGCACGGTGTCTTGATCTCAAACAACGTGTTAGAAACATAGGCGTTGGCAACGTTCTGCAGCGGGAACTCGGTCGGTGTAAACCCCGAACCTGTTACGGCCCTGCCATCTGTCTGCATGCCGATGTGATGGTTTTCATAAGCGATGAGTCTGCCGCTCTTATCAAGTACCGCTTTCACCGACTGAAATCCACCGACGCGATAGAAGTCATGATGAATGTCGTCTTCACGCGTCCAGGTCAACTTGACCGGTGCGTTCATGCGCCTGGATATCTCGATCGCTTCGCAGGTGTACTCGTTGTACACCCGTCGGCCAAAACTGCCACCAAGGCGCATCTGGTGGATGGTGACCTGCTCATTCTTCATCCCGAACATCGACGCTGTGACAGCGTAGGCCCGTGCCGGCATCTGGGCTGGCAGCCACAGGTCCAGGCGGTCTTCGGCGCTTGAATTTCCTGGTGAACCGGCTTTCTGATAATGCGCGGTGCAGTTCATGGGTTCCATGCACAGGTGAGCAACGAACGGGTATTCGTAAAACGCATCCAGCGTTTGGTTCTCAGTGTCGGCATACGCCGCGGCAACATCGCCTTTGTCGAGAACCGCATCGGCTCCTCTGCTGCCGTGCAGTTTGCCAGCCCGATCAACCATCCGGCTCCAGCTGTCTTTCGATGCATTGCGTTGGTCCCACTTCACCTGGAGCCTGGACTTAGCATTAAAAACCGCAAATGTAGTAGTGCCAACAATGGCCACACCGTCAAGCAACTCCTGAGGATTGCCGTTACCCTTCACCAGAAACGCATCAACCACGCCTGGCAAGGCCTTGACATCAGAAAGGTTAGCACTAACCACTTCACCGCCGATGGCCGGACACTTGTGATACGCGGCGAACAGCATACCCGGAACCTGGGTATCGATACCAAACAGTGCAAGCCCTGTGGTGATGACCAGGTTGTCGACCCCCGACACTGCTTTGCCGAGCAGCGTGTAGTCCTGCCGCTCCTTGAAGACCAGCAGATCAGGATCAGGGACCTCCTGCTTGCCGGCGAGCGTGGCTAACTGTGCAAAGGTGCGATACTGCCCCGATGTGTGGGTAACCCGGCTGTCTGCGGCGATGAGTTCATCTTTGTCCACTTCCATGACGATGGAGCCTGCGGTGAGCAGCATGTCGCGTGCTGTTGCGCCCATCTGCCGCATCTGATCCCAGGTCCTCGGGATGGTGGTAGACCCACCGGCAGACTGCCGGCCGAAGCGGCTCTCATCCACGGGTGATTGCATAACCACTACATCCTCCCAGCGCGCACCCATTTCCTCTGCAATGACCATGGGCAGCGCGGTCTTGATGCCCTGGCCCATTTCAGCATTGGCAGAATAAATGATGATCCGGCCATCGGTGGAAATCTGGATGAACGCGTTGAGTTCTGCGGAAACGACCAGACGGGTAGAGGCCTCTTCATCGGACGCCTGGGCTACAGACCTCGGCGCTACTGATGCCAGAACAAAACCACTGCCAAGAATGCCCGAGAGCTTGAGAAATGACCGGCGACCAACCCCGGGGTGGGAGCCGATTGCTGACCGAACCGATTCCAGAAGTTTATTGCTACTCATACCTGTGCCTGCGTGCCCGCAACCGGAGACCCTATTTGTGGGCCCTGAGGGGTGTTCTGCGCAACCATCACGCCCGCTGCTGCGTGGATCGCCGAGCGGATACGATTGTAGGTGCCGCAGCGGCAGTAGTTGCCGGCCATGGCGGCATCAATTTGCGCGTCAGTAGGATCAGGGTGTTGTTTCAGCAGCGCTGCGGCCGACATGATCTGGCCGCTCTGGCAGTACCCGCACTGCGGGACATCCAGATCCATCCAGCTCTGCTGCAATGGGTGCAGATCGTTCCCCTGCGCCAGACCCTCGATGGTCGTCACCGATTTTCCGGCGGCGAGGGCAATCGATGTGGAGCAGGATCGTACCGGCGCACCGTTCAGGTGTACGGTACAGGCACCGCACAGGCTGATGCCGCAACCGAACTTGGTTCCGACCAGCCCGAGCATGTCGCGCAATGCCCACAGCAGGGGCATCTCGGGTTCGGCTTCGACGCTATGGGTGGTTCCGTTGACAGTCAGATCGTATGTGGCCATTGCCTGCATCCCCCAGCAAATAATGCACCACTTTAGCGGACTGCTCCTGAAAGCTGTAGGAGAAAGGCCCTTCTCTTAACCGGCCGAAGCTACGCAGCCGAGGCAGTGCGCTTTGCACGAATCGACGCTTTTACCCGGCCGAGCATGAATTTGAGCTGATGGGGCAGGGCAAGCATGGCTGGCGTCGCCACCAGTGTCAGCACGGTTGCAAACGTCAACCCTGAGACAATCGACTGTGACAGCGGAACCCAGAACGAAGACATCATACCGCCGTAGATGATGTTGCGGTTGATGAGATCGATACTGAAATTACTGGCCAGCGGCAACAACCCGAATACTGTGGTTGCAGTTGTCAGAATCACGGGTCGCAGACGCTGCGCGCCAGTTCGCACGATCAGAGAAATGTAGTCGAGTTCGGGGTGCTCCCTGCGCAAGTGGTTATAGGTATCGATGAGAACGATGTTGTTGTTCACCACAATACCGGCCAGGGCGACGATACCGACCCCGGTGAGGATTGCGCTGAAGGGCTTGCCGGTGATGATCAGACCCAGCAACACCCCCGCGGTGGAGAGAACCACAGCAAACAGGATCAGCGAACTCTGGTAGAAACTGTTGAACTGGGTGACAAGCAGCACGAACATCAGAAGCATCGACATGGCGAACGCCACAGAGACAAATGCCATTGCGTCGTCCTGTTCTTCGTTGGTGCCTCTGAATTCGATGTCCAGGCGCGGATCCCAGGCTTGCGCTTCCACCCACGCAGACAGTTCCTTGACCTTGGTGTCTGCAAGCACACCTGGCGCGACGTTGGCCCTGATGAATTCAACCGGTGTACCGTCAATGCGCTGAATGGCGTCTACATTTGGCGCAGCCGTCCGCGTCACGAAGTTGGAGATTGGCACCAGGCCGTTGGAGGTTGCAATCTTTAACTCGTCCAGTGCACTTATACCCCGGGCGGTCGCCGGGTAGCGCACCCGGATGTCCACTGCATCATCGGCTTTGTCTGGTCGATACTCGCCAACTTTTACGCCATCGGTTAGTAATTGAACCGCAATACCTACCTGGGAGACATCGGCACCATAGAGGGCTGCCTGGGCGCGGTCGACGGTCAGCTTCCACTCGATACCTGGCAGCGAACGGGTGTCATCAAGATCGCGCATGCCGGTCATTTCGTTGTTGATGTGGTCGAGTACCCGGGTTACTGCCGGTTCCAGCAACTCCTTGGTATGCGATGAGAACTGTATTTCGATGGGTTTGCCGCCGTGCGGACCCTGCTGCATTTCTTCGAGTTCGACCACGATCCCCGAAAAGCCGCGCGTCCGTTCGCGTATCTCTTCGAGAATTTCGGTCGCGCTGCGATCACGCTCGTTTTCGTTGTGCAGTTCGATGAAGACACTGCCGATTTTGTCGAAGCCACCGCGGCGGGAGGCACCGCCAGGCAGACTCGTGGATGCGTTGATGCCGAGGATGCCGCTCACCTCGAGGATCTGGGCTTCGACC
>JAQBYL010000263.1 GCA_027622495.1 Pseudomonadota bacterium | reverse complement strand
TGTTTTCCGAAAGTATCACCGAGTACCGCGATCAGAAGGGCGAGCTGGTGATTACCGCGCGCGGTGTGGGCGTTCGAACAGAACGACCAGTGGATCAGTAAGGGGAACAAGATGGCTTTAAAAGCAAGTGAATTGAAGGTAGGCGATACCTACAGTGAATGTCTGGTCGAAGATCTCAAACGCACCCAGATCGTTCAGTACGCGGGCGCATCAGGGGACTACAACCCGCTGCACTCGGATGAAGTGTTTACCACCCAGGTTGCAAAATATCCGTCTGTATTCGCCCACGGCATGCTGTCTATGGGCATGACCGGGCGCATGCTCACCAACTATGTCGGCGATGGGCGTCTGACCAAGTTTGGCGTGCGTTTCACCTCCCAGGTATGGCCGGGAGATACGCTTAATTCCACTGCCACGGTGGAGAGTGTCGGTGATGGTCTGGTCGACCTGAAGGTGGAAACCACCAATCAGGACGGGGTTGTGGTCGTGTCTGGCTACGGACAGGCGCGTGTCGACTAAAGTCGACACAGGTCCGCGTGTCGACTGAGTCGACACCGATCTGACACGTTTAAGAGGGAGCAAGATGCTCCCTCTTTTTTTCGTGCGCCAGGCATGGCGCGAAGCGCCTTGACGGGCGCTGTCCCTGACGCTGTGGTGGCAACGGGGAAACTGGGTGGTGAAAGTCCACTACCGGCCCGACAAGGGGAACGGTTAGCCGAGGGCAAGGGTGTCCACCGTGAGGTGGAATCTGAAGGAAGCTCGGATGTAGAACCATCCACGGCAAAGCACTGGCCTGACGAACAGAAATCGCATATGAGGCAGTGGCACCGGATGAGAAGGCGAAAATCTTCAAAGTCCAATACTTGTACGGAGGGTGTTGCTGTAAATGCGGCGGGCATAAGTGTGAAGGTTTCGCGTCTTACCCTGGGAGGTCTGGTGATCTGCTGCGAAGGCAGCTACGGACACTGAGAAGTGTCTGGACGGTTCACCAGAAGTCAGCAGACGCCGTAGTAGGTGACGTACCGGTCACTGAAGGGCTGAACATGAAAGGCCGTTAGTAGGCGAACTGTCGATCCTGGATCCAATGACAGCAGAAATGAGTCAATCAGCGAACCCTGAAGCAAGCGAGCAGAACTCGCCGAGTGCTCGGTCTCGTGCTGAGGGTTCAGAACCGGGCGGCACGCGGACGAACGCGGAGTCTGCGCTGATGGAACAGGTCGTTGACCGAGCCAACCTTCAGCGCGCCTATCAACGAGTGAAGCGCAACAAAGGTGCAGCGGGCATTGATGGCCTGACGGTGTCGGAGTTGGCTGATCTCGTGAGACAACACTGGCCGACGATCAAGGCCAAACTGTTGGAGGGCACCTACCAGCCCCAACCGGTCCGTCGAGTGACGATCCCCAAGCCAAACGGCGGGGAGCGGGCACTGGGCATACCGACGGTGCTGGATCGGTTAATCCAACAGGCCCTTCATCAAGTGCTCAGTCCATTGTTTGAACCGACGTTCTCGGATCACAGCTATGGGTTCCGTCCGGGACGCAGCGCCCATCAAGCCGTAAAAGCGGCTCAAGCGTACGTCTTGGCGGATCATGGCTGGGTGGTTGATCTGGACCTGGAGAAGTTCTTCGATCAGGTGAACCACCAACTCCTGATGCAGCGCGTGCGCCAGCAGGTCGATGACCGGCGGGTGCTCAAGCTGATCCAGAAGTATCTGAAAGTCGGCGTCATGATCGATGGACTGCACAGCGTGCAGCAACAGGGCACCCCGCAAGGGGGACCGTTGTCGCCGCTGCTCTCGAATATCCTGCTCACGGATCTCGACCGGGAACTGGAACGTCGTGGCCATCACTTCGTGCGTTATGCCGATGATGTGTCGATCTACGTACACAGTGAACGGGCGGGCCATCGGGTGCTGGATAGCGTGAGTCACTTTGTCTCGACGCACCTGAAACTGAAGGTGAACGAGTCGAAGAGTGCGGTTGCCAGACCTAACCACCGAACGCTCCTGGGCTATACGGTCACCACGCAAGGACAACTCCGCGTTGCCATGTCCAGTCGGCAACGGCTAAAAGCAGAAGCTGACGCAGATGCTCCGTCGCGCCCGTGGCCGTTCGCTCAGGTACACAATCAGTCAACTCAAGCCGGTTCTGACCGGTTGGGCCGCTTACTTCAAGTTGGCCCAAGGCAAGACAGCACTTGAGCAGATCGATGGTTGGATACGGCGCAAACTGCGTTGTATCCTGTGGCGGCAGTGGAAACGGCCAAACACACGGGAACGGTACTTGATCAAGTTGGGCCTATCGACGATGCGAGCCTGGAAGTCTTCCGTCAACGGTCGTGGACCCTGGTGGAATGCGGGGGCATCGCATATGAATGCGGCGCTTCCGAAGGCTCGTTTTAATCGATGGGGCTTGGTGTCAGTCTTGGATACGGTACGCAGACTCCAGAGCCGTTCATGAACCGCCGTATACGGAACCGTACGTACGGTGGTGTGGGAGGACGGCGGGAGTAATCTCACCTCCTACCCGATTGGTATGAGTCAACAGAATATATTCCTCATCGGTTTGATGGCTGTAGGCAAGAGCACAGTGGGTCGACTTCTGGCAAATTGCCTGCAGATGCCGTTCTATGACAGCGACCATGTCATCGAGGAGCGTGCCGGTGCGTCAGTCGCCTGGATCTTCGATGTTGAAGGTGAGGTCGCGTTTCGCGACCGCGAAGAGCAGGTGATCGATGAGCTCACGTCGATGTCCGGCATCGTGATGGCCACAGGGGGTGGTGCAGTCCTGCGATCAACGAATCGTGTTGCACTGGGCTCACGAGGGATCGTCATACACCTGGACAGCCCGCTGCAGCGCCTGATTGAGCGCACCGAGAAAGACAAGAAACGACCGCTCCTGCGACAAGGCAACCCACGCGAAGCACTGGTGAAATTGCAGGCCGAGCGGGCGCCGCTGTATTCCGAGATTGCAGATTATCGGTTCATTACCGACCAGCAGGGGCCGAAAGTACTGGCAGCCGAAATACACAGACAGCTGAGCGCGGATGGGGTGGTTGATTGAACAGGGTTGAGGTTGAACTCGGTGATCGCAGCTACCCGATCTTCATCGGTGAAGACCTGCTGGGTTCGCAGATTGCGGCGCAGCACATCAATGGTCGGCAGGTCGCCCTGATCACCAACAGCACCATTGCCCCGCTGTACGCTGCTCGCGTTAAAGCGGCTCTCGGCAATCTGCGGGTGGATGTATTTGAATTACCGGACGGTGAGGCATACAAGAATATCGAATCGTTCGGCTCAATAATCGATTGGCTGATGGACAACCGACACAATCGCAGCACCACGTTGATCGCACTTGGTGGGGGCGTGGTTGGTGATCTCACCGGCTTTGTCGCAGCAACATTCCAGCGCGGGGTTGATTTCATCCAGCTGCCCACCACACTACTTGCACAGGTAGATTCATCGGTGGGTGGAAAGACTGCGATCAATCATCCGCGCGGCAAAAACATGATCGGCGCGTTTTATCAGCCCAAATGTGTGATTGCCGACACCAGTGTATTCGAAACCCTGCCAGACCGGGAATACCGCGCGGGTCTCGCGGAGGTGGTGAAATACGGAATCATCAGCGATGCGGAGTTTTTTGAATGGCTCGAAGACCACGCGGATGGTCTGCTCAGGAAAGATGCAGCGACATTGACGCACGCAATCCGACGTTCGGTTGAAATCAAGGCCGAGGTGGTCGCATCAGACGAGCGTGAAACCGGCAGGCGCGCGATCCTCAACTACGGCCACACCTTCGGGCACGCGCTGGAAACAGCGACTGGCTACACAAAACTGTTGCACGGTGAGGCAGTTGCAATCGGCATGGCGGCTGCGAGCAGTCTTTCGACCACAGTGACCGGCCTTAAGCCTGAGGCCGCCGCGCGCGTGGTCAAGCTCCTGGCCGATCTGGGTCTGCCAACCCGGATCCCAGCGGGTTTGCAGGTTCAGGAACTGATCGACCTGATGCGCATGGACAAGAAGGTCATCGATGGTGGCTTGAGACTGATCGTGGCAGATGAGATCGGAACGGTGCAGGTGACGGCTGCGGTGCAAGAACGCGATGTCGCCGATGTGCTGGCCCGCTGCGGTGCCGATCAATGAATGATCGTCGCTATCTCGGTCTGACGCACAATCCCTTCGTCGGCAACCAGCGCGGCTTCTTTGAGGCCGGTGAGCGTAAAGCGTGCCTTGATAAACTTCGGCACCTGAGTCAGTGGTCGCGCCAGGTGCTGGTTGTTTCCGGTCCCATGGGAATCGGTAAGACCACCATATTTCGAGAACTGTCCGGCAACCTCGAAGCACGCGTCAGTGCCGCCCGCCTGAATGGGACCCTGGTGAGTGCAGGACGTGAAGTGCTGCTGGCGGTGGCGGTCAACTTCGGCATCTCGACCCCAACGGATGCGTTCACAGACGAGTTGATCGACGTCATTTCAGAGCATGTGGAAAGCCGCGATAAAGATGGTCGTTTTTGTGTTGTGCTGGTCGACGACGCTCACCTGCTCGACCCCAGCGCCATCGATTCGCTTTTGCACCTGGCAACGATCAGCCAGTTGCGCATTATTCTGTTTGGTGATGACGCACTGATCGATTCAGTGATGCGAAGTACCGGTGGTGCCGCGGCACAGGAGTTGCGTCTTGCGCCGCTTAAGAAGGTAGAGGTCAGGGACTACGTCGAGTGGCGTTGCGGTCAGGCACACTATCGTGGACGATCACCCCTCACCGATCAGCAGATCGAGGTGATCACCCGATCGTCGGGCGGTCTGCCTGGAAAAATCAATAGTCTGGTCAATGAGCAACTGGCCGTTCTTGAGCGCGGGGCCGGGCGTGGTCGACGCCGATTTCCCGACCTGCACCGAGGACTCATTACCCTGATCGTTCTGGTGACGGGATTGCTTTACCTGATCGTTCAGCCGGAATTCGGCGCAGACGAAGATGCGTCAGATGCCGGCTCCGGCGAAGTCTTTCGTGCTGAAAACGATACCTCAGCGAGCGACGATCTGGACGATTCGGAGCCACTTGAGCTGCTCGAAGAGCTGCCGGTTGAGCGCCGGCCGCAACTCGAGGTGGCCGACAAAGGGGTGGCTGACAAAGGGGTGGCTGACAACGAGGTAGCCGACGAAGAGGTGGTGCCCACCGAAACCAGTGACCCGGGTGTTAAGCCTGTCATACCCGCGGTCAAGCCGGTGGTCGCCGAGGTCAAGCCGGTTCCTGAGCAGAAAGCAGTTGAAAAGAAAGTAGCACCGAAGGTTGCTGCCGCCGAACCTGCGCTGAGTTCAGGCGGGGCACGAAACTCGGCATGGCTGCTGAGGCAAGACCCGGCCAAGTACACATTACAGTTAGTGACGCTTTCGAGCGCTGCAAGTGTTAAGGCTTTCGTTGATCGGCAGCGGACCCCTTCGCAGTTTGCAACCTATGAACTCAAGCAGCCTGGCAGAACACTTTTTGTCGTGGTGTATGGCCTGTATGACACTTCAGAAGCAGCGGATCGGGCGGCGGACAATCTGCCTCGGGAAATCGGCAGGATCAAACCGTGGAAGCGGCGCATGAGCGCTATTCACCTTTCGATCACCGGCAACTGATCCAGGCAGTTCACATCCATGAGCGGTCGGTGGCTTCGGTCACATACAGGCAGTAGTCGATCAGATGACGCACTTCCTGATCGCGCAGAAACGGCACACTGGCACTGGTTGAAGCAACGCTTAAGGTGATCGATGAGAGCCCGTGGCGGCGCATCAGCGGTGTCTGAATACGAGTTGCTTCCTGGATTTTGTACGCAGGTATCACCATGTGGTCCACCCCGACAACGCCGCGTCTGATCACCACAAACTCCCCATCGACCGCCACCCCCCAGCGTCGCCAGTGCAGGTAGTAGAGAAAGTTGTGGACCGCGGCGATGGGCAGCATCAGGGTCAGCCAGCCGAGGCTTAAGTCGATGCGCAAGGGTATCTGGCTGGCAAGGAGGGTTGCGAGTGCAAAGTAGGCGAGCCCCATAATGATCGAACCTTTGACGAAGTATCGATGACTGATGCCGGTGTAGATCAGATCGTTGATCCGAATATCGCGAAAAGCTTCGCGCACGAGTACTGCGGTATGCATCGGCTCAACTGACGGGATCAGAATGTGTTGCGCGCGCGCCTGACCGGACGTCTGGGTGTTGCTGTGGCGAATC
>JAQBYL010000262.1 GCA_027622495.1 Pseudomonadota bacterium | reverse complement strand
GGTACATCGTGATCCTGAGCAAATTTGGTGACGTTTTCCTGGTCTATCATGACGAGACAGGTCAGATACGGTCGCTTGTCACCCACCACCACTGCATCGGTAATGTAGGGTGAGAACTTGAGCTGGTTTTCGATCTCGCTGGGTGTAATGTTTTTGCCACCAGCGGTGATGATGATGTCCTTCATCCGGTCGATGATGTAAACGAATCCTTCATCATCGATCCGACCGACATCGCCGGTATGCAGCCAGCCATTGCGAAACGTTTCGGCGGTTTTTTCCGGCTGGTTCCAGTAACCGAGGATCACGCCCGGTCCTCTGATGAGAATTTCACCTGCCTCAGACAACACCACCTCACTGCCGTCACAGGGTTTGCCGACACTGCCGATGCGGAAGTCTCCCGCCACGTTGGCTGTGGCCAGGCCTGCGCATTCGGTCTGCCCATACACCTCATACATGGGTTTGCCGATCGCCCAGAACCATTCGATCAGATCAGGCGCAATCGGTGCGGCGGCTGTCGACAGCCAGCGCGCATTGTCGATGCCGAGCATGAGGCGGATGTTTTTGAACACCAGAAAATCCGCTGCCGTGAAAGCAAGCCACAAATACCAGGGTGCCCGGCTGCCAGTCTTTCGATAGTTGGCGTAACGCTCGCCGATGGCTAACGCCTGATCGTAAGCAAAACGTCCAAGTGCGGTGCTCTCTTTAAGTTTGATGGCCACCAGCGAATGCTGTTTTTCCCACACCCTGGGAACCGCAAAATGTATGCTGGGCGCAATCTCCTGCTGATCGCGGGTGGCGGTTTCCAACTCCTCAACAAGATTCACCACCGATACCGATTCGAGCACGGCGAAGGTGTAGAACATGCGGCCAGCGACGTGCGCAAGGGGCAGAAAACCGAGTTGCTCATCCTGCGGGGTGATCCCATAACACTGCTGCAGGTTGCGCATCATGTACATCATGTTGCGGTGACTGATCATGGCCCCCTTGGGCGGGCCGGTGGTGCCGGAGGTATAGGTCAGTGTCAGCAGATCTTCAGGATGCGCCTGCCTGCACTCCTGTTCCCACCCCTGCGGGTTAGCTGCACGGTATGATCGGCCCAGAGCCAGTAAATGTTCGAAGCTCATGCATTGCGGATCATCAAAATGACGTAAACCCTCCATGTCAAAGATGATGATCTTTTCAAGACTCGGTGTGCGCTCCCGCACTGCCAGCACCTTGTCGAGTTGCTCTTCGTCTTCGGCAAAGTAAAAGCGGGTCTGACTGTCGTTGATCAGATACTCCACCTGGTTAGACGCATCGGTGGGGTATACACCATTCGTCACACCGCCTGCGCCCACGATGCCGAGATCAGCAAACATCCACTCTTTGTTTATTTCCGAAGCAATCGAACAGACATCACGCCGGTGCAAACCGAGCGCTTTCAGCCCCATGCCTACGCAGGCGGCAAAGTCGCCAAAATCCTGCCAGGTGTACTCATTCCAGATGCCAAAATCTTTTTCGCGGATCACCACTTTGTCGGCATGTGTTGCCACACGCTCAAGAAACAACGTCGGGACGGTCACGCAGCCGCTGATGGTCTGCTCGCTCACCGCCAGGTTTTCCGTTGTTTCCAGCGACGTCGACCGCGCACCCCTTCATCCTTCATTCCGAGGTAGAACTCCTGGATGTCGGTTGCATTACGCAGGCGCTCGCATTCATCTTCCATGACGATGCGGCCCATCTCCATCACATAGCCGAAATCGCCTATATCGAGGGCCATCCTGGCGTTCTGCTCCACCAGAAGAATGGTCACGTTCTGTTCTTTGTTAAGCCGCGTGATGATGGTGGCGATTTCCTGGATGAGCTTTGGCGACAGACCGAGCGAGGGCTCATCCAGCAGCATGAGTTTCGGTCTGAGCATCAGCGCTCTGCCGATGGCCAGCATCTGCTGCTGACCGCCCGAAAGAACCTGTGCTGCTTGTTTGCGCAGACCCTTGAGCACCGGAAAATATTCGTAGACCAGCTCAATGTCTGCCGCGATTGAAGCATCGCGACGTGAAAACGCACCCATCTGCAGGTTTTCTTCTACATTCAGAAACGGGAATACCTCGCGCCCTTCCGGTACATGCGCAATCCCCAGACGTGCCACCCAGTCAGGATCGCGGGTCTGGATTTCTCTGCCGTCAAAGCGAACTGTGCCTTTTTGCGGATCCATTGCCCCACTGATGGTCTTCAACACGGTAGTTTTTCCCGCGCCGTTTGCGCCGAGCAGGCTTACGATCCGGCCAGCTTCCACCTGCAGGCTGACACCCCGGATGGCCATGATGGGACCGTAGTAGGTTTCGATATTGGTCAGTTCCAGCAGCGCCGCCATCTTTCTTCAATCGCCCAGATAAGCGCGCAGCACTTCGGGATGAGTCTGGACCTCTGCAGGCGTTCCCAGAGCGATGACCTTACCGTCGGCCATTGCCAGCACACGGTCAGATGCCTGACCCACCAGTTTCATGTCGTGTTCCACCATGGCCACGGTAATGCCGAGATCTTCGACTATGTCTTCAAGCCAGAAAGACAGGTCTTCTGTTTCTTCAGGATTCAGACCCGATGAAGGCTCGTCGAGCAACAACAGTCTCGGTTTGAGACAGAGCGCGCGGGCAATTTCCACCATCTTGCGCACGCCATAAGGCAGATTGGCAATCACCTGGTCACGATAACTGCGCAGATCAAGCAGATCGATCACGTCTTCGGCCGCTTTACGAAAAGCCAGCTCCTGACGCCTGACGCCGGGCAGAAAAAACAAATCGCTCAACACATTACTGGTGCGATGGATGTGCGCACCAATCAGAAGGTTCTTCAACACGGTTTCGCGATCAAAGAGTTCAGTGTTCTGAAAAGTTCTGGCAATCCCCAGGTGCGCGATTGAATGCGCAGGCACCCGGGTGATGTCCACGCCGTCGAAAAAAAGCCTTCCACCTGTAGTGTTATAAATGCGGCTGATCAGATTGAAGATCGTGGTTTTACCCGCGCCATTGGGGCCCACGATACTGAAGACCTCGCCTTCGTTGATGCTGAAAGAAACATCCTGCACCGCTTTCACGCCACCAAAGCTCACAGATATCCCTTCTGCGACCAGCAGGCTCATCGCAGCCGTTCCGTACGCAGATAGGTCTTCTGTCGCTTGTAAGTAGATCGGCGATAGAGCGGAAACTCTTCGAAATACAGCCGAATTTTCTGCCAGCGACCATAGATGCCGAGCGGCTCATAGATCAGGAATAACACCAGGATCAGGCCGAACACGCCTGGTTCCAGCCCGGGGATCTGACCGATGGACGGTGGCACTGCATCCCGAAACACGGCAATGCCGGACGGCAGAAGCCCGATGAAGATGGCGCCGTAGATCACACCGTGCATGGAGCCCAAGCCCCCGACCACCACCATCAGAAGCAGTTGGATCGATGTCAGCAGGGTAAACGCATCAGGGGCGAGATAGCCGATCTTGTGGGCAAACAGGCCCCCTGCCAGGCCGGTGAAACCAGCCGATATGGCGAACGCCGTGCTCTTGGTCCGTGCCAGATTGATGCCCATGCTCTGTGCAGAGGTTTCTGAGTCGCGCACCGCAACCATGGCGCGACCGGTTGGTGAGCGAAGTAGATTGAGACCTGCCAGCATGACCAGAATCAGCACCCCACCACACAGGTAATAAAACGGGATATAGGCGTTCAAGTCTGCAGAGAAGAACTCAGGCTTCGGAACCAGCATGCCGCGGAACCCCCCGGTCACCGATTCCCAGTGGGTCAGTGTCTGTTCCACGATGACCGCAAATGCAAGGGTCGCGACCGCAAGATAAATCCCCGACATGCGCAACACCGGGATCGCCACCAGCCCACCGATGAGGCCGGTCAACAGCATCGAAGTAAACAGAGAGAGCGGAAAAGGCCAGCCGAGATTCAGAAAATAGGCATGGGCATAGGCACCGATCGCCAGAAAGGCTGCATGCCCGAGGCTCACCTGCCCGCTGTAGCCAACCAGCAACATGAGGCCCACACCGGCAATCGCATAGATGTACACCAGCGAAAGTTCACCGAGCAGAAAACGATCCAGCCCCAGCGGGGCCAGGCACATCACCAGCAGCAGCAGGCCATACCAGAAGCGTTGGCCATTATGTTTGAACAGATTGATGTCCTGCAGATAGCGGGTTTTTTTGAGATACCGCATCCTCAGACCTTCTTCTGCTGCATGCTCGCAAACAGGCCTTCCGGTCGAATCATCAGCATCACCAGCAGAAGCACATACGCACTCATATCGGCATAACCAGGTGGCAGATACAGACCCGCGAACTGTTCCACAAGACCCACCAGCAGACCGCCCAGAATAGCGCCCGGCAGACTTCCGAAACCACCAACGATGGCTGCCGCAAAGGCTTTTATGCCAACAAAACCAATCAGTGGATCAATCATCGATACCGGCGCAGTCAGCACACCAGCAAAGGCAGCCACTAACGCAGACAGCGCCCACACCAGCGAAAATATCCGTTTGACCGGTATACCCACGTAGAACGCGGCCAGTTGATTCTGTGATGCTGCCTGCATGGCGATGCCGAGCCTGGTAAAACGGAAAAACAGGTACAGCAGTGTGCACAGGAGTACCGTCCCCAGCACGATCACCAGGTTTTCATAACCAATAACCAGTTCACCAACGCGTAGAACCTGACCGGCGTAGGGCGCGTGCAGAGCCTGTGGCTCGTTGCCCCATACTGCCCCTGCGAAGGCGCGCAGAATAAAGCCGAGACCGATAGTCAGCATGAGAACGGCAAAATGCGGTTCGCCAAGCATCGGCCGGAACAACAGCCGTTCAAGCACGACACCAACGAGCGCCATTACAGCAAGCGTCGCTAAAAGCCCCCAGCCAAACGGCCAGCCCAGAATGTTGATAAAGGTGACCGCCACATAGGCGCCGAGCATCATCAGATCACCCTGGGCGAAGTTGACCATTTCGGTGGCTTTGTAGATGAGCACAAAACCGAGCGCAATCAGGCCGTAAACACAGCCTTGCGATACGCCGCTGACGATGAGTTGCAGTAGATCCACGAATTACTATTATCGATTTAACTACCCGGCAATTGTCATTAGGATTGCCATGGATGTCATCCCTTCATTTGGAACCAGCATGAATCAGCGTTTAGCGGGTAAACGGGTGGTCCTCACGCAGGCCGACGACTACATGGGACCAGCAACACTTGCCCTGTTCGAAGCCGAGGGCGCAATCGTTATCACCGATACAAGCGACCTGCGCGCGGCCGGTGCATGTGAAGCACTGATCAAACGCGCCGGAATCGTCGACGTGCTGATCGCGAACCTCGCCTCACCCAACTACAGCGGCATCAGGGCCGTCGACCTCGATGATGTTTCGTGGGCAACTACCTTCGACATGATGGTGCATCCCCTGCACCGCCTGTGTCGGGCTGTACTGCCGCAGATGCAGACGCGCAATGATGGCAAGGTGGTGGTCTATGGCAGTGCAACCGCCCTCAAAGGCTTGAAGACCGTGACCGCATACAGCGCAGCGCGCGCAGCCCAGGTGGGCTATGTGCAGTCGCTTGGTGTTGAAGTTGCGCCTTTTAACATCCAGGTCAACCTGATCGCGCAGAACTATGTGGAAAACCCGGTCTACTACCCGCCGGAACTGCGCAACAATGAGCGCTTTCAGGCTTCTCTGAAACGTCAGGTGCCACTGGGCCGTCTCGCCACCGCAGAGGAGGATGCGCGCTTCGCGCTGTTTCTTGCCAGTGACGAGAGCGATTTTTTTGTGGGTCAGGCTATCCCGTTCAGCGGCGGCTGGACTCAGCGCTGACCACCAGACCGAACCAGATTACTTTTCAGGAGATAAACGAAAATGATGACAGGTGATGAGTACCGCAAATCGCTGAATGACGGGCGCGAAACCTTCTTTGAAGGCCGGCAGATCGATGATCTGCCCAACCATCCATTGCTCGGCATCACCGTGAACAGTGCCGCCAGCGGCTACGATCGATTCTACGACCCGGCTCCCGGTGCCATCGGCGCATTCATGGCTGTTCCCGGCAGCAAGGCTGAGTTGCGCGAACAGGTCGAGTTGCATGAATCGGTAGACCTGCTGACGCACGTGACCTATGCCTCGATCATGACGCTCCTCACCGCCGCGGATCGCATCGAAGCCGTGGCCCCCGGGCCGGCAGCGCGCATACGCACCTGGGTCAGGGACGCTCAGCTTCGCGATGTGAGAATCACTC
>JAQBYL010000261.1 GCA_027622495.1 Pseudomonadota bacterium | reverse complement strand
TAGGTGCGCACGTTGTCGGCAAACTCAGGCCGGTTAGACGAAAAGTAGTCGGCTGCCTGATTGAACGCCATGAACGAAGAATTCAGATAGTCAGGAGATCGCCCCATCATTCCGCCGGACCATCTGGCCCAGTCATAGAACGCGCGGCCGCGCTGTTCCACCTCTGGAATACTGCGTGGCGGCAGAAAAGACGTGGCAAATCGTTCACCGTCCGGTTGATCGCTGTAGGTCAGCACATCGCGGTTTGCGTCCTCATGCTGGCGGTCGAGCATCTGTGCAAGCGTTGCAGCACCTCGCCTCAGCAACGGATGGGTGGTGACATTCTCGACCTTCTGCCCTTCAATCCATACATCACGCCCATCGTCCAACCGACTCAAAAACTGTGCACCGGTGACGCTTCCCATATCAGACCTCCTTGTTCGGCAGTGCTTTTGATTCGACCCCATCAGCCTGGATGTCTCGAACCAGCTGATCCAACGTCGTCAGCATTGCCTGCCAGGCTTCAACAGAAAGTCGATCCTTGAGTCTGGTGCTCACTTCCTCAACCAGTGGGCTTACTTCCTGTTGCAGGGTCAACCCTTCAGGGGTTGTGTGGATGTGGACCTTCCGCCGATCTTCAGTTGAACGATGACGCTGAACCAGCTGGTCGCGTTCCAGACGATCAATCACCCCGACCAGACTGGGCCCCGGTATCAGGGTCTGGCGGGACAGATCAAGCAACGTCAGACCATCGCTTTCCCACAGCACACGAAGTACCCGCCACTGCTGCTCGGTGAGGTTGAAGCGCGAGAAAATTGCCCGGAATTCCGGCATCACCGCATCCAGCGTGCGATGGAGCATCATGGGCAGAGAATCCTGAAAGGGCTGCACCTGCCGGTACCAATATTAGTTTCGATGTTAACTAATATCTTTGGATCGGAGGCGCAAAGCAAACCCTGGTGATGTCTCAGATCTGGGCCCGAGCCCATCGATAGGGTAATTTAGCGGGTTCTGTTTGACCTGCTTAGGCCGTTGGGGGCCGGAAAAAAGATGAAAAAGGTACTGATTGCTAACCGCGGTGAAATCGCCATCCGAATCATGCGCGCTGCTGGAGAACTCAATCTGGCGACCGTTGCGGTCTATTCCACAGACGATCAGACCTCGATGCACGTTCGCTGCGCGGATGAGGCTGTGCAGCTCGAAGGCCGTGGCGCCGGTGCATACCTCAGCATCGAACAGATCATCGGTGCCGCGAGGTCTGCGGGTTGCGATGCCATCCATCCCGGCTACGGTTTTTTAAGTGAACGCGCAGACCTGGCACAAGCCTGCGAAGACAACGGTCTTATCTTCATCGGCCCCACCCCGTCCATGCTGGCCCAGCTCGGCAACAAGAGCGCGGCCCGCGACCTCGCAGTTGAATGTGACGTGCCAGTTCTTGAAGGCACCCACGGCGCCACATCGCTTAAGCAGGCCGAAGCGTTTTACGCAAGCCTGGGTAGGGATGCACGCGTGATCATCAAAGCCGTGTACGGCGGTGGTGGGCGCGGCATGCGTGTGGTGAACAAGGCACCCGATCTGGCCCAAGCCTATGAGCGCGCTCAGAGTGAAGCGTTAAGCGGTTTTGGCCACGCTGAAGTCTATGTCGAGCGTTATCTGCCAAGCGCAAGGCACATCGAAATCCAGATCATCGGCGATGGCAACGGCCAGGTAATCCACGCCGGCGAAAGAGAGTGCAGCCTGCAACGCCGCCATCAGAAACTGATCGAAATTGCGCCCAGCCCGACCCTTACCCGGCAACTGCGGAGCGCAATGACGAGCGCTGCCGTCCGCCTCGGCGAACGCATTAACTTCCGATCACTTGGCACCATCGAATTTCTGCTGGATGCAGCGTCTGATCAGTTCTTTTTCATGGAAGCAAACGCAAGGCTTCAAGTGGAGCACACCGTAACCGAGGAAGTCACCGGTGTGGACCTCGTGAAACTGCAGCTACGCCTTGCAGCAGGCGCTGCCCTTCCCTTTGACCAGGCTGGTGTTCCAACACCGCGTGGCTACGCGATTCAGGCGCGGGTCAACATGGAGACCATGGACAAACAAGGTAACGTACGCCCGGCCGGCGGTACATTGAGTGTTTTCGAAGCCCCTGCAGGTCCAGGAATTCGAACCGACACCTACGCCTACGCCGGTTACACAACGAATCCGGGGTTCGATTCGCTTCTGGCCAAGATCATCTGCTCTTCACCTTCACCCGACTACGCCGACGCAGTGACGCGAACGCGCCGCGCACTGCAGGAAACCCGCATCGAAGGTGTAGCCACTAATCTAACCCTCCTTAGCGCGCTGGTCGGACACCCCGCGTTTGTGACCAACGAGATCGACACCAATTTCGTGGAAAGTCATCTGGCTGATTTACTGCAAACACCGACTGATGGCCCGGCAGGTGCCACGCGCAGTCTGGCAGGAGCGTCCATCAACCGGGTTGACCCCCTTGCTGTGCTGGATCATGGCCGTTCAACGTCGGTGCTGGCTGCACCGACAAACAGCACACTCACCCTGGTAAAAGAAAAACTGCCCGCTCATCTAACCAGCATCAATGCACCTATGCAGGGCACTATCGTGAGTTTCAACGTAAACCCGGGTGACAAAGTATTCCCAGGCAAACCGGTTCTGGTGATGGAAGCCATGAAAATGGAACACGTCGTTGAATCGAAGGCAAGCGGTTATGTAGAACGGCTTGGCGTCGAGGCAGGCGATACCGTATTTGAAGATCACCCGCTCATCTACGTTGAGATTGCCGATGTAGAAGTTGATGAGATCGCGGCGGATGCTGCTCTCGATCTGGACTACATCAGACCGGATCTGCAGGAAGTATTCGACCGGCACGCAGCCGGTCTGGACGAAAATCGGCCCAACGCTGTTGCCAAACGCCGCAAGACGGGTCATCGAACAGCGCGCGAAAACGTTGATGATCTTTGCGACGAAGGCACCTTTGTGGAATACGGGGCATCCGTTCTGGCGGCCCAGCGACGGCGCCGATCCATCGAAGACCTGATCGAAAATACCACCGGCGACGGAATGGTCTGTGGCCTGGGCCAGGTGAATGGATCGCTGTTTGCCGAAGACCGCGCTCGGACCATGATCATGTCTTATGACTACATGGTTCTGGCTGGCACGCAGGGAATGAAGAACCATGCTAAAAAAGATCGGCTGTTCGAAATTGCCCGCGAATATCAGCTTCCCACCGTTCTTTTTGCTGAAGGTGGCGGCGGCCGACCGGGCGACACAGATGGTTCGGGCGTTGCGGGTCTGGACTGCTGGGCCTTCACCTACTTTGCCCGTCTTTCGGGTCTGGTGCCGATCGTCGGCATAACAACCGGTCGATGCTTCGCCGGGAACGCCGTTCTCTTAGCCTGCTGTGACGTGATCATTGCAACAGAAGGTTCCAATATCGGTATTGGCGGTCCGGCAATGATTGAAGGTGGTGGTCTCGGCATCTTCAAACCCGAAGAAGTCGGTCCGATGGATGTGCAGGTCCCCAATGGCGTAGTGGACATCGCGGTCAAAGACGAACAGGAAGCCGTGGCTGTCACCAAGAAGTATCTGTCTTACTTCCAGGGATCGGTTAACGAATGGGAAGTTCATGATCCGCGGGAATTGCGCTTTGTGGTTCCGGAAAACCGCCTGCGCTATTACGATATGCGCGAAGTGATCAACAAGATGGCCGACGTCGACAGCGTGCTCGAGATCCGCAGGCACTGGGGGCCGGGGATCATCACCTCGTTCATCCGTGTAGAAGGTCGGCCCATTGGTGTTGTGGCCAACAACCCCGGGCACCTGTCTGGTGCCATCGACTCCGATGGGGCAGACAAAGGCACCCGTTTTCTGCAGCTGTGCGACGCCTTTGATATACCGCTGCTGTTTCTGTGTGACTGTCCCGGCATCATGGTGGGACCAGAGATCGAAAAGACTGCGCTTGTCAGCCACGCCGGCCGGATGTTTGTGACTGGTGCCAACGTCACTGTGCCGTTCTTTACCATCATCACCCGCAAGGCATACGGGCTTGGTGCGCAGGCAATGGCCGGCGGCAGTTTCAAAGCGCCGATCTTCACAGTGTCGTGGCCCACGGGTGAGTTCGGTGGCATGGGGCTCGAAGGTGCGGTCAAACTGGGTTACCGCAAAGAACTGCAGGCCATCACCGATCCGGAAGAACGAAAAGAGACCTACGAAAAAATGGTTGCAGGCATGTACGAGCGCGGCAAAGCCGTCAACACCGCGTCACACTTTGAAATCGATGATGTCA
This sequence comes from Pseudomonadota bacterium, assembly GCA_027622495.1. GTDB lineage: Bacteria > Pseudomonadota > Gammaproteobacteria > Pseudomonadales > Azotimanducaceae > JAQBYL01. The sequence continues at coordinate 1,977 of JAQBYL010000261.1, read as the reverse complement.
TCGATCCCGCCGAATCACGGACCTGGATCTCCCGCGCACTGGCCAGTGTGCCTGCCAGGTCGCGACGTGCTGGTAAGAAACGTCCCAATGTGGATACGTGGTAGGGGCCTAACCACCCGGGTTAATCATGTAGACTTGAGATCTGCGGCGACGGGGAGACGAGAGTGAAACGGATACTGGTCTTTGCCACCCTGTTAGGCCTGGTCGCGCTCGGCTGCGAAGGTCTGTGGCGAGCAGCACCCGAAACATTCTGGTCCAACTTTTCGACCAACCTGTATCGCATTATGCAGCTCTTTGTTCTGGAGGGCGATTGGACGAGCAACATGAATCCCCTGCCATGGGAGATATCCGTGGTGCGGATTGTCGCCCCTCTGTCCATGATCTTTTCTCTGATCATGGTTTTCATGCGGGATTCCTGGCGAAGCCTTACCAACTACTTTGTGCGCTTCAAGAAAGGTCACATCATCATCGCCGGTCTCGGCGACAAGGGCCTGCACTTTGCTCAATCCTGTGTTTCCAGCGGGTTTCGCTGCGTCTTTATTGAGGCCGACAAAGACAATCCCCTGATCGAACGGATCATCAGCGCAGGTGTACCGGTGATCGTGGGCGACGCGCTAAACGAAAACGTGCTGAAAAAAGCCGGTTTAAGTAGTGCCGCGGACCTGGTCACACTCGCCGGCAGTAATGGTGGAAACGTGGAAATAGCGCTACGCGTAAAGCGCTACATCTGTAGAACATCACGCCAGCGTGATCGGGCTCTGCGCATTCACGTGCACGTAACCGACTTCCACCTGGCTAACCATTTCGAAGAATATCCGCGGTTCTTTACCGACTACGATGTGGCCGAAGTCAGCTTTTTTGACACCTCAGAACTGGCTGCACGGCAGCTTCTGCGCGACCACAGCGTGGACGTGTTTGCCGATGCGTTCGGGCAGAAACGGGTGCACATCGTCATTCTCGGATTTAACGAATTCAGTGAGCATATGGTGGTTCAGATTGCCCGCACCTGCTGGTTTGCCGACGGTCTGCCGCCGCGTATCACGATCATCGATATGGGGCTGAACTTCGATGCCATCAGGCTCGGTCAGATCAACGAGGGGATCGTGAATCTGTGCGACATCAGCGTTCACGGACTATCCCTCGACGAAAACTGGATGGATCAGGCAGATTTTCGCGAGGTTCTGCAGGGCGTCACCTCATACATCGTCTGTTTTCAGGACGTCGAGCTGGGTTTGAAACATGCCCTTCGTTTGCGCCGCAGCACCCTGCAGCACACTGAATTGAATGCACCGATCCTTTTACGCATGGAGAAAGCGGCCGGTCTTGCCGATCTGCTTGAATCGCGTGGCAGCGAACCGCAGGTTCCCGATGGCATCTTCCCATTCGGCATGCTGGAAGACGTGTTGAGTATCGAAAACGTCATCGATAAGCAGTTGGATCAACTGGCTCGTTTCGTGCACGAAGCATACCTCAGCACGGTTAAATCGACTGAATCCGCACCCAACACGGTACCCTGGGAGCGTCTGCCCGAGGTCTACCGCAAAGAAAACCGCCAGGTTGGCGATCACCTTGCGGCGAAACTCCGCGGGATCGGCTGCTGCATATCACAGTCTGCGACCCGGGCACTTGAGTTCAGCGATGCTGAAATCGACATACTTGCGCAAATGGAAAAACAACGTTGGAACGCATCCAGATCGATCGCCGGTTGGCGCTATGGTCCGATCCGCAGTGACCTTGGCAAGATTCACCCGCTGCTCGTACCGTGGGAAAGGCTCACATCAGAACAACAGGAAATTGAGCGCGAGGAGGCTCGAACCAGCCTGCCACTCGAAATCGGCAAACTGAGTGTGCAGCGGCAATTTATTGTTGGTATTTGTGCTGACAACGTTGCCGACACACACTTAAACACCAAGGCCATTGAGGACGTTCAGGCGCATCTAAATTAGATCGCTTGAAGATCGAATACCCCGACGTTCA
>JAQBYL010000260.1 GCA_027622495.1 Pseudomonadota bacterium | reverse complement strand
GATCTGGCTGATCAGGGCCCCGGTGCCGCCTACAACGCCGATGCAAAATTTTTTACCGTTTATAGCCGGCCACTTGATCCCATCCCGGATCTGCGCATCTCTCACCTGGGGTACGACCGCAAATACAGCAGCGCTGAAGACCCGGCTACCTGGCTGCCTGTGCGCGCCCTGCAGGCGGCGGTTGTGGCAGGCAGGATCGGTAGCCTCGCTGCCGATCTTATTGGCGTACCCACCAACCGCAGCCAGCGGGTCACTATGGATGTGGACGCAGAAGCCGCTCTGGCTGCTTGCATCGCGCAGAACGCTGACCTGGCCCTGCTGGTGCCAAGCTGACCCGTATGTCACCAGACCGTGAGTCTGATTGCCCGCCATCTTGAAAACCACGGCATTGCCACCGTGATCATGGGTTGTGCCAGAGATATCGTCGAACAGGCTGGCGTACCGCGCTTTCTGTTCAGCGATTTTCCGCTGGGGAATTCAGCTGGCCGACCTCATGATGCGGCGTCGCAGGAGGCGACACTGGACCTGGCCCTGCAGATGTTTGAGAGCGCCGACCAACCGGGCACCACTGCCGTAAACCCGTTGAAGTGGGCGGATGATGAAAGCTGGAAGTATGACTTCATGAACGTAGACGCCCTTTCGCACGAACGCATCGAGCAGCTCAAAGCCGATTTCGTGCAGCAGAAAGCCACCGCCATGCGTATCAAGCAAACCTCAAAGTGAGACCCTGGGCCCGCGCATCCTACCTGACTGGCATGCCGGAGCTGGTGGATCCGCTGCGCGTGATCGGGGCGTAAAACCACAGCATCTGAATTTTCCGTTCGCGGCCTCCAGACGCCTGGCTGCGCGCCCCCCCTTCCGGTCCCGGATGAGCTCGAGATCGCGTTCAGCACCATCACAAGCCGTACCGCGATCTCTGGTCACCAACTACGGCGGCATATGGCACGTGGTGGCCTGAATCTGCGCAAGATCGTTGAGAGAATCAGAGTTCAGTCAACGGCTGACAAACTGCCCAGAACGTCCACGCCGGTCATGGATATCGCCATCGAGGTGGGTTATTCGGGTCAACCCTTAAAGACCCAAGGGTCAGGACACACCTCCACCGGCTGAAACCGTTAGTCTGCTTGTTGTGTGTGGTCGTTGTTTGCGGTGTCACGTTGATCACAGCTGGGGCAACGCGTGTCAACAGTACGCGTTGCCAGTCGGCAAGGATGCAATCACTGGACACTCCCCTGGCCGCGAACAGCCCACGCGAGAAACCCCGCCTGCGCATGGCGCAGCGGGGTTTTTTTACCGGCTAATCAGGCAGCGCCAACACCCGCTTGGCGAGAATATTGAGCTGCACCTCTGAGGTACCTCCCTCTATCGAATTCGCCTTGGATCGCAGCCATGCACGGGTTGTGTCCAGTTCCGCGGGGTCGAAACCGGCTTGCGTCCAGCCGAGGCTGCGGGTGCCCATGATATCGAGCAACAGTTCGTAACGGCCCTTGTTCTGCTCAGTGCCGTAGTACTTGAACATGGATGACACGGCCCCTGGCGCTTTACCGGTGGAAGACTCCTCCATTGAACGTCGCATGGTCAGAGAGTAGGCCTTGTCGTTGATGCGATGGGCAACGATCGCTTTACGGATGTTGGTATCAGCAATCCTGCCATCATCCGTACCCAGATATTCTTTGGCCAGATCTTCAATGGACTTAACTTTCTGGCTGCCGCCACCAATGCCGCCGATGGAGGTCCGCTCGTATTGCAGCAGACGCTTTGCCACCGTCCAGCCTTTGTTGACCTCGCCCACAACATTCTTTTTGGCCGCCCGCACATCGTCGAAAAAAGTCTCACAAAAAGGACTCAACCCGCTGATCAGCCGGATCGGCTTGACCGTTACCCCTGGGGACGCCATGTCGAACAGAATGAAGGTGATCCCTTCGTGCTTCGGCGCGTCCGGATCGGTCCGGACCAGGCAGAAAATCCAGTCTGCATTGTCGGCACCGCTGGTCCAGATCTTCTGACCGTTGATGATGTATTCATCGCCATCAGAAACTGCCGAAGTCCGCAGGCTCGCCAGGTCTGAACCTGAATTGGGTTCGCTGTAGCCCTGGCACCACCAGATGTCTCCTCTGGCGATGGAAGGCAGATGCTCGAGCTTCTGCTCCTGCGTGCCATACTCCAGCAGCGCGGGACCGATCATGCTGATGCCCATGCCCAGGTGCGCGGGTCTGGCGTTGATACGACGCAATTCCTCCTGTAGAACCTGGTTTTCGTCTTTGTTGAGGCCAGCGCCGCCTACCTCTTTCGGCCAGGTGGGCACCGTAAAGCCCTTTTCTGCCATGCGATCGAGCCATAGCTTGGTCTCCGGGTTCTTGAACCGCGCTGTGCGGCCACCGCCCGGATACTCATCGGCCGGCATCGGGGTTCGCATGCTGGGCGGGCAGTTCTGCTCAAGCCAAGCTCGTATTTCGCCTCGAAAATCCACCTGTTGCCTCCACAAACCATCAAAAAAGCCGGCCATACTACCGTTGCGGTCGCAGAAAATCTTCTATTGCCCGCACTGGGAGATCCCCCTACATTAGCTGCAGGGGAGATTTATGGCTGAAGCTGCTGCAACCGGGCTGACGCGCGCGCAGGCCGGACACAAACCACTCAACAGGTGGCGTCTTGCATCCTATGGTGCACCGGCGATGCCGCTGTCGATGATCAGTCTGCCACTTGCTGTCTATCTGCCGGCCGTCTATGCCGACTCGGACGGTTTTGGTCTGGCGCTCGGTTTCGTCGGCCTGATGCTCGTTCTATCGCGCATATTCGATGGCGTGACCGACCCGCTGATCGGCTTTCTGTCTGATCGCTGGCCGACCCGCTGGGGACGGCGCAAACCCTGGGTGGTGGCGGGCACACCCATCTACCTTCTGGGCATCTGGCTGCTGTGGGTACCGCCTGTCGAATTTGGCGAGATCACCCTGCTCGGCTTCGAAATGAACTCCGGCTACCCTTACCTGCTCGCCGTGCTGATCCTGATCTACATCGGCGCCACCATCAAAGATGTGCCTTACAGCGCATGGGGGGCGGAGCTTTCGCAGAACTATAACGAACGGACACTCGTCACCAGCTGGCGCGAGGGCTTCTCTGTGGCAGGCTCTCTGGGCGGGGCTCTATTACCTGTGTTCATCTTCTTCTGGGGCTTTACCAAACCGGTTGAGGTGGTCTATTTCCTGGCGATCGCGGTGGTTCTGATCATGCCTGTGCTGGTCATGAACATGGTGCTGGTGGTACCCGAATACCCTCAGGTGGAAGTCAAAAAACGCCTGCCGCTCAAAGAGAGCTTCACCTACGTCTGGAAGAACCTGCCGTATCGACGTCTGGTCATCATCTTTCTGTTTTCGACCATCGGCTCGGCGATGACCAACGCGCTGAGCTTTTTCTTTGTCAAACACGTGCTGCTGGCGGGTGATCTGTACGGCTGGTATCTGGCGCCCTATTTCATCTCGCAGATCGTTGCGATCCCGCTGTGGTTCAAGCTCTCGAAGCGGATTGGCAAACACCGCGCAACCATGGTCGCCATCGGCTGGTACGCTTTCTGGTCGTGCTTTATACCGCTGATCGCAATTGCACCGGCGGAGTGGTTCACGGCCTTTGCGGTAACGGAGCTGCTGGCGTTCCTGCCCGAGGAATCATACGTCGCGGCGACCGCCTATTTTGCCGACATCTCCACCGGCAAGTTTGTGTTCTTCATCGCGGTGATGTGCCTGAAAGGCAGCTCCATCGGCGCTCTGTCCGCACTGCCTTACGCCATGGCCGCGGACGTGATTGATGTCGACACTGCCCAGACCGGTAAGCGCCAGGGCGGGGCGTATTTTTCGATCTGGTCGATGACACGCAAGCTGGCCTACGCCCTCGGTCTTTTCATCGGCACGAGCGCTGCGGTCTGGGTGGGGTTCAATTCGCTGGCGGATCCCATGTCGGGAACCAACACTGATCAGTCGCTGATCCTGCTCGCCTGTCTGTATTCAATCGTGCCCGCAATATTCAAGTTCGTGGCCATGCCGCTCCTGTGGAACTACGAACTCACCGAGGAGCGGGTTCGCGAGATCCAGGAAGAAATGGCGGCAAAACCGGTGACAGACTGATCGCGTAGGACAACGCTAAACTGGTACTCTGCCCGTCCGCTTAAAAGAGCTTAAGTAAACGTCAGTGGACATACCTGAACGAGAATTCGGCTTCAACACCCGCTCGCTGCATGCGGGCGCTCATCCCGACCCGGCGACCGGCGCGCGCGCATTGCCGATCTACCAGACCACCAGCTATGTGTTTGAAGATCCGGAGTCTGCTGCCGCGTACTTCAACCTGCAGGAATACGGCAACACCTATTCGCGCATCATGAATCCCACAGTGGCTGCGCTCGAAGAGCGTATTGCTAATCTCGATGGCGGTGTGGGTGCGGTGGGTTTTGCCAGCGGTCTGGCCGCTCAGTCGGCGGCATTTTTTACCATGCTCACCCCCGGGGATCACGTGGTTGCCTCCAGTGCCCTGTACGGCGGCAGCATCACCCAGCTTAAGCACCTGTTCCGCAAGATGTCTATCGAGCTCGACTTCGTCGACCCGGACGAGCCGAGGGCGTGGAAGAGTGCCATCAGATCAAACACAAAACTCTTTTTTGCCGAAACCATCGGCAATCCTGGCGGTAACGTGTTGGACATCGAAGCCGTAGCAGCAGTTGCCCACGCCGAGGGTATCCCGCTGATGGTCGACAACACCTTTGCCACACCGTATCTGTGCCGACCCATCGAGTGGGGTGCAGATATCGTCGTGTACTCGGCGACCAAATTCATCGGCGGTCATGGAACCACCATCGGCGGGCTGGGGGTCGACAGCGGGGACTTCGACTGGTCCAACGGCCGTTTTCCGGTGGTGAGTGAGCCCTCGCCGGCCTATCACGGTCTCAAGTTTCACGAGACCTTCGGTTTTTACGGTTACCTGATGAAACTGCGGACCGAAACACTGCGTGACCTCGGTGCGGCCATGAGTCCCTTTAATGCGTTTCTGCTGGCTCAGGGCATTGAAACCCTGCCTCTGCGCATGGACCGGCATGTGCACAATGCAAACATCATCGCCAACTACTTAAACGACCATCCGGTGGTTCAGCGAGTCAGCTACCCTGGCCTTGACGCAAGTCCCTATAAAGAACTTACTACCAAATACCTGCCCAAAGGACCGGGTGCGGTGTTCTGTTTTGACATTCCCGGGGGACGCGACGCGGGGCTCAAATTCATCGACTCGTTGAGTCTTTTTTCTCATCTGGCGAATGTGGGTGATGCCAAGAGCCTGGTGATCCACCCTGCGACAACCACCCATCGTCAGCTGAATGATGAAGAACTCACCGGTGCCGGGATCAACGCCGGGACCATCCGCGTGTCGATCGGCATTGAAGATGCCGAGGATCTGATCTGGGATCTTGATAACGCGTTGAATGTGATTTCATCAACCTCTGCATCAACAAGCGCAAGCTGAAGGACATCTGATGAACCTGCGTGATTATCAGCAACCGGCCGTAATCCAGAAAGTTCTGAACTATCGCAGCGTTGCGGTAGTGGGCCTTTCGAGCAATCACCTGCGGCCGAGTAATTTTGTTGGCTATTACCTCAAGCGGCACGGCTATCAGATGATTCCGGTCAATCCGAGGGAGGAGTCAATCCTCGACTGCCCAAGCTACCCAACGCTCAAAGACATTCCTCACCAAGTCGACATTGTTGATGTGTTTCGCGATCCTGCTGCGGTACCAGAAATCGCCACCGAAGCCGTTGCGATTGGTGCTAAGTGCCTGTGGCTGCAGTTTGGCGTGATCAGCGAAGAAGGCGTGCGGATTGCCCAGGACGCCGGTCTGGACGTGGTTATGGATCGCTGCCTGAAAATCGAACACGCACGCTACATCGGCCGCATGCACTGGTTAGGTTTCAACACCACCAACATCTCCGCCCGCAGAGCAAAAACCTTCGTCTGAAGCTTCAGGCGAGCCCGCTCTCGATCAGCGCAGCCTTGCAGAAAGTCTCGACAGCTTCGCGCATATCTATGCGTCGTTGTTCACCGATACTTTCAGAAAAACAAAACGACAGACGCAACTGATTGTAACCGGCCTGCGGATTGCGCAAACGCGCATCTTTCGGATAAAAATCGTACATGGGGATCGCCACCACCCCGTACTCCGAAACCAGCCGGGTAATGAACTCATCATCCGTTCGAACGCCACCCTTCAAGAAGGTAAACACAGAA
>JAQBYL010000259.1 GCA_027622495.1 Pseudomonadota bacterium | reverse complement strand
AATGTCTTCACGACCGAGAAACCGGCACAACATGCGCCATTGCGGCAGGGTCAGGGCATTCAAACCGATGATGCCCTCGCGGGTGGGCAGCATGTAGCCGGCACCCGCGCCCGAGCCGACGCTTGAGTAACGCTCGGCGACAATGCCCCGGTATTCATACATCAGACTCGGTATCTGAGCTCCGCATAGAACTGCCTGCTGGGTACTGACATCGATGTATTCACCGCCATATTCAACTCCGAATTCACCCTGGCCATGTAGCGTCCGACCAAGCACTGCAAGCAGTGTGGCCGCAGCAGCATAAGCTCCCGACAGGGTCTGGGTGATCGCACCACCCGCCTGCAGAGGTTCTCTTTCGGGCACACCACACAACTGCGCCCATCCACCCGCTGCACAGGCAATCAGATGCGAAGATTCGAATTCGCTGTAAGGACCGGTGGCACCGAAACCTGTGACCGAAGTAAATATGGCCCGCGGGTTCCAGCTCTGGATCTGCTGATGATCGATCCCCAACCGCGCGATGCGCTCACAGCCGACAATCACGTCAAACTGCGCTGCCAGCGATTGCAGAACTTCCCGGTCCGGACCGCTCGTAAGATCGAGGACCACACTGCGCTTGCCGGTATTCAGGTAAAAGAATGCCGCGCTTTTCTCCAGGTGCGGTTTTCCTTGCGGATACGGACCCACACTCCGACTGATGTCCCCACTATCCGGTCGTTCCACCTTGACCGTATCTGCCCCCAGATCGGTGAGCAGCTTGGCGCAGAAAGGCCCGGCGGTTCCTTCCGATAGGTCGAGTATCCTGACACCTCTAAGCATCAGACCAGCGACCTTGCAAAACCATAGATCGAGCGAATCGTCTCCTGATACACATTCGGCACGATATCGGGGTAAGACAGATCGCCACCATGGGGCGTGCCATGAACCGTGCGCGCTGTGACCGCCACACCCGCAGCACCCAGTTTGCGGTAAAGCGCAAGGCCTTCATCGCGTAACGGGTCCAGTTCGTTAACCGAGATCACCACCGGCGGCAAACCCTGCAGATCATCCGGACCGGCTTGTAACGGCCATGCCAGCGGATCGCGGGCATGATCACCCTGCGGGTCGTACACCCTGACCAGCGCGCTCATCATTGGCCCGCTCAGCAGATACTGATCATTTTCTACCAGCGAGCGCAGATTGGCGGGTGGTTCGGCGTAGCTCCCGCAGACATACGGGCACAGGCTGTAGACCCCATCGATCTGATCCAGTCGGCCTTCTTGTTTTGCTTTGAGCGTAGTGGCGATCGACAGGTTGCCACCACCCGACTCACCCGAGATAACGATGCAGGATGCACCCAGTTGAGCGCGATTGGCATGGGCCCACTGTGCCGCACTGGCGCAGTCGTTGAGCCCTGCGGGAAACGGATGATTGCCCAACCGGCCACCGCCGTTGCGGAACTCCACACCAATCACCACCATGCCCAGGGACGCCAGATCATTGCGCAAACGGATGTACATGGGGTCGGTCGCGGTCATCAGAACCATGCCACCGCCATGGGTGTGCACGATGCAGGGAAGCAAACCAACACGATCGACGGGTTGATGGATATACAAGGTAATTTCATTGCCATCTACGCCCCTGATGACTTCGGTTGTGGTAGCAACCAACGGAACTGCGGGCATTGCTGCAAGCATCTGCGGGTGGGCAGCCGCGGCCGTATCCTCAAACAGCTGGCAATAGGCCAGGCACTCTTCGTAGCTTGCATCCAGCGCCGGTGGATCGAACCCTTCGGCCAACCCTCCAACCAGTTCAAGTGCGGCTTTGATCCGCGGGTCGAGTCGTGCATCTGTTTCGAGTGTTGAATGCGGATTGCCGAGTCGGCCGGGCAAATGGTTTTTCAGGCTGCTCATGTTTTAAATCTCATTCCTCAGAGAGGTTAGTTGCTGATTACTTCCAGCGGCTTAAGACCCAGGATCTCATTGTAATTGTTGTGATAGTGATGCAATGCCGGTTCATTGCGGCCGAACAGAAAGTACTCACGCGCACCCGATCGAGCACCTTCGTGTGAAGTTGCCGCCGCCGCATAGTCTTCGTCACGGATGATTTCACTGAAGCCCGACAACCGTTCCGACATGCCCATGCGGAGTTCTTCCGGTATCGCAGGGTTAGTGTAGAAAGAGATCTGCGAAAACGACTCATGAGGGTTTTCTTTTTTTGGATAGACCCGCACGAGGGTGATGCCAGACAGCATGTCCGCAGGCAGCATCATCCGGTGATTCAGTATCCAGAGCGCCAAACTCGAGGTCGGACATTCCCCACGAGTCCAGCTCATCACCCAGGCCATTGCAGCTTTTGTCGACCGGACCAAAGTGGGCTTCTTTGGGCACCGACACCAGATCACCCCGGGGACTGTAACTCCAGGCATGAAATGGGCAGCTGAACAGGTTCCTGCGGCCCCGCTTTTCACTCTCTACCCGGGTGCCGCGGTGCGCGCATACATTCAGAAACGCATGAAATCTGCCGTCCATGTCCCGGGTCATCAGTATCGGCTTACCCAGATCATCAGAGGTCATGAACGAACCCGCCCCAGGCAGATCGCCAGATAGGCCCATCACCTGAGGATAGTTCGCAAACATGACCTGCCATTCATCTTTCGCCCTCGCAGCACTCGTGTAGGCTTCAACCCGATTTTGGACCATGCCGCCGGCATCGACATTGGTGCCTTCATCCAGACGCTGCCCACCACCGGATTCGGTTTTCTGCCCATAGGTTTCGACTTCGATGGTCATACAGGTCCCCCGAGAGTGATCGCCCTGTGTTGAAACACCCCCCGATTCTACCCGATGATTCCGGTCAGGGGCGGCCGGGCACAGGTTTACCAACTGATGTGGCGGCAGGCGTATAGTTGGCAGGGCAAGGAGGTCGAGCATGGAAAAACTCACTGATCAGCAGCGTCGCCAGTGGCAGATCGATGGATACCTGCATCTTGAAGGCGCGCTCAGCGCCCAGCAGGTCGGCTTTTTTAACGATGAGATGGACCGCGTACGCGCCTTGCCGGGTTTTGAACCCGACAACAATCCGGAATTGCCCATCGGTCACTATGCCTGGCTCGATCATGCCAGAGATCTGGATCCGAACGGCTTCATGGATCGACGCGATCTGCTCGGCTATCACCAGGCTTTTATTGACCTCATCGATCAGGCGCCGGTCTTCGACTACATCGTCGATGTCATGGGGCCCAACATCATGTTATCCATGACCCAGGCCATTGCCCGGCCACCTACGCAGAAGTTCCCCGGTTACACCCACACCGATGGCGGTGAGTCGCTGCGCTCAATCCGGGTCAGCGAGACCAGTCCACCGATTGCCATGAAGGCCATGTATCTGCTCACCAACGTGTCTGAGCAGGACCACGGCAACCTGACCGTTTTTCCCGGCACCCACATGCGCCCCATCCCCGATCACAAAGATCGTGTGATCACGCCCTATTCGCCGGGGGCTGCACAATTGATGGGGAAAGCGGGTGATGTGTATCTGTTCCCGCATTCGCTCTGGCATGGACCGGCGATGAACCGTGGAAAGGTCACCCGCAACGTGCTGCTGTACAACTACTGCCAGCTGTGGGTCAGAAGCTACGACCACCACAACGTGCCGGATATTGCGCAGCGCTGCACCCCACGCCAGCGCCGCCTGCTGGGAGATCTGGGTTACGACTTCAGACCGGGCTCATACTTTTATGTGCCGAAGGATCAGGAAGCGGTGATCACGGGATAGCAGGGGCTGACTGTTTATCCTTCCAGAAACTCACGCCGAACCGCGTCCAGGGTAGCGTCACCGATACCGATGCTGCGCAGATAGCCGATCGGACCCTGCCACTTCTGCTCTAACCCATCGAGGAAGTCGCTCATGGCATTTTCGGGCACACCGGCCAGGCGCATCATCTGCGCACGATCGATACCGTCAGGCAGACCGATATTGCGCTCAATGAAATCAACCTGCCTGGCCACGTCCTGATTGGTGAGCAGATAGTCGGCTTCGATCAGCGCACGATCCACACCGAGGACCGAAAGCAGAAACGCGGTGGACACCCCGGTACGATCTTTCCCCGCCGTGCAGTGCAACACAATCGGATGGCTGCCTGCATGGGCGAACAGCTCGAACATGCGTCTCCAGCTTTCTGGACCGAAATCCAGATACCCGAGGTAGCGTCTCCCAGAGATAGCCGTATCGCCAACCAGCCGGCTGAGCTGATCCGATCCACCCTCAGGGATCACCGGGATGTTGTGGTAGGTCGCACCCAGGGTTTCCAGTGGTCCGCGACCCTGCTCGCGAACTTCGTCAGGTCTGCGCAGATCTATCTGCGAAGCGATGCCGAGGTCCGCAATGGTTTCAAGGTCGCTTTGGGTCATGCGATCCTGCCGACCGGTCCGAAAGTAGCGACCCCAGCGCACTGTGCGGCCATCGCTTACGGGGTATCCGCCGATATCGCGGAAGTTAAAGCACCCTTCGAAAAGATGGTGGCGCTGGCTGTAGTCGTTGATCATGTGGTCCGTCGCTGTTTCATCAATGATGCCTGCCATGTCAGCACACTTTGCTGTCGATTTTCCATCCTTTCACCGTTATAGACCGACATCAGGAAGTTTCACGCAGGGCGTCGAGGTATTCGCGAACCTCTCTCAGAAGCGGCATGGCAGCCTGGATTCTGCGCTTGTCGAAACGGGTACTGAATTCGGAAAGCAGCGGAAAACTCGCCGCCACCGCCTCGTCCCGGGCGCGTCGCCCAGCCTTGGTCAGCCGCACAATCTTCTGTCTGCCACTGTCGGGATCGGGATCGATCTGGATCAGACCTTTTTCACTGAGCTTGCTCAAAGTGTTGGTCATCGCACCTTTGGTGACCTGAAATGCGCGTGCCAGACGTCCGGGCGTTGCTTCTACATCAACGCGGAAAAACCAGTTGAGCACCGAATACTGCGATTGATTCAGACAGTGCGGCAGGACCCGTTGAAACTGATTCGCCGACAGTTGCGAGATGATGCCGATTTCATTGAAGAACACATAAGTGTCTTCAAGATCGCCACCTTCCCGGATCTGGCGCTTACTTCTGGAGTCTGTTTTGCCCGCCGGCATATCGGACCCTCCTGATATCTGTGTTAGCTCTGAAGTTTAGCTTGAATGTTTCAATTTAAACAGTTTAATATTAAACTATATTGCTGACCATATTGTTGATAACAGCCTCTAAGGAGATTAAAGATGAAAAAAATAGCCTACGGTATTCTGGTTGTTCTTGGTCTGATCATTGCCCCGTATGCGTTGATGATGGTCGCATCAGAAATCGGCGAAGTGGTCGTCCTGACAATACCTGTCGATGAAGGCACCAATTCGGTCCGCCTGTGGGTGGTGGATGTGGAAGGGGTTGCGTATCTGCGTGCCGGTGATGAATCAAGCGGCTGGTATCAGCAACTCATGAAGGCACCAACGGTCAACGTGGAACGTAACGGTGTATCAGTCGCCTACATTGCCACACCCGCACTTGACCTCCGTCCTCAGGTTGCCGAAAAAATGCACGCTAAATACGGCTGGCGCGACGAATACGTCGCGCTGCTGGTCGGCGGCCGCGAGAACGCCATACCGGTTGCCTTACAACCAGCCGGCTGAAGCTCAAGGGCGTGTTGTGAACTCAAGACGATATCGTCACAAAGGCGGATTGCTCCTGAGCACACCGGCTTCTCAGAGGACCTTGGCATCATCGCGCCGGCTGGTCTACAGTTGGTCCTAACCCAGCGTGTGCTTCGAAAACGTAGACCAAACATGACCAGAAACCTGATCCTGTTGATTGGACTGATACTGCCAGCCACCCGCCTTGCCCAGGAATATCTCACCATCGAGGGGCCCAATGCCTGGGGTCTGCTCCCGGGTGCCGGGTCATCGGCAGCGAGATGGAATAACGCCCGATCGTGAAAGTCCTCTTTCTCGAAATCGAACAGGAACGGGAGTGGGCCGTTGCCTCCATTGGACCTGCGTTCCTCGCCGGCTACCTTCGTCGCAATGGTCACCAGGCCGAGCTTTTGCGTATCGGGATCGATGACTCAATCAGCGAGATCTGCGATGGGGTCAAACGGCATCAACCGCAACTCATCGGCATCAGCCTGACCAGCAGGCAATGGCTGCGGGCACGTGAAGTGATCGGTGGCCTTCGTAAGATCCTCGACATTCCCGTTATCGCTGGCGGCCTGCACGCAACCTTCTGCGCCGAAAATATTCTGGCTGCCCCCGGCTTTGAC
>JAQBYL010000258.1 GCA_027622495.1 Pseudomonadota bacterium | reverse complement strand
GGCAAACTCGGTGCCAAGCCGGAGGGCAACATGTCCAGACTGCAGACAGCGCGCCTGACTCTGCGTCCGCTTGCGCAAAGCGACGTGAGCATGCTGCACCAATTCTGGACTGATCCGGAGGTGCGCCGCTACCTCTGGGGCGATCAGATCATGTCGGAATCGACCATCAGCGAAATTGTTGATGCGAGTGAGCAGTTTTTTCAGACCACCGGCTCTGGTTTTTTCGCTCTTGAGCACAAAGAGCAGGCGGGTGAGCTGGTCGGCTTTTGCGGGCACCGACAGTTTGAAGATGGTGAGCGTGTTGAACTGCTCTACGCCATTACGCCCGAGTACTGGGGTGAGGGCCTGGTGACCGAAGCCGCGCGCGAGGTCCTGCGCCATGGTTTCAGCAGCTGTGGTTTTGAAACCGTGATTGCCGCAACCGACACACCCAATCAACCGGCAGTGCGGGTGATGCAGCGGCTCGGCATGATCTTTGACAGGCGAACTCAGTTTCACGACCTGGATACCGTTTTTTATACCCTGAGCAAAGCGGATTTTGAACCTCGATGAATGTCGCTTCTCTGACCGTAAAGTTTCATCTCGCTGGCTGCTGTTCACTGAAGGAGAAACGGCAGTGTCTTGGCGGTTTAAAGGAAAAGTATGGTCGTGCGCCGAATGTGGCGGTGTGCGAGAGCGGCTATCAGGATGCTCACCAGCACGCCCAATGGACGTTTGTTGCCTGTTCGAGCGATGCCAAGGTGGTGGAACAGACGCTGTCGGATGTTGAGCGGAGTATCGTGACCACGGTGGACGCGCAAATCGTCAGCGTCGACCGATGCTGGCTCAATTGAACATGATTCATCCCGCACTTGAACCAGACAGTTGCATGGGCCACGATTGAGTCATGGGTTCACTGCTGATCATCATCGCTGTTTCAATCGCTGCCGTTGTCTGGGTTCGCGGAACCCGGCGCAATCGACAGGCATGGCTTGAGAAGCTCAATCTGCCGGGCGTATGGCGGGCGGATGGTGCCACCGGACGTCTGGAGATGTCGGGTGAGCTGTCGAAAGGCAATTATCGTTTGGTCGATACCGAGATCGACGAGCACGGTCGATGGCATCTGGATGGGCACGATCTGGTTCTGCACTCATCCCAGGGGCCGAAAAAATACGATTTGAGATTGTTCGACCGAGGCAAGATCGGTCTGCACGGACCGGGACTAACGCGGCGCATATATCTGAAAGGGGTCGATAACGTTGTGCCGCTACGGCGGCGCAATTGATGCGCGATCAGCGTTTGCGGCGATCGCTGGTTTCGGGGTTACGGCGGGGGGCAATATCCTCTGCCACACGCTCTGAATTACGCCGATCTTCTAAGGCGATCCGGCGGGTGCGCTGGGCTCGGTGCCGCTCCACTACGCGACGCTCCACTATTGAAGGTTCAGACATGGCCTTTTTTTGGCTGATCAGAACGGGCCAAGTCTACCACCCTATTGTTTTCGACTCACCCGTTTAAACATGCTCCCTGACTATGCCTCTTGAACATGGATGACGGTCTGCGAAAACTGGTTGGTGATGCCAGAAAACTCACAGAACGAGCCTTGCAGCTGCTGCCGGGTGGGATGTCGGTGGAATGGCAGAACTGTCGTGCCGCCATGTGGCATCACAATGGCCTGACCAGCGGTTTTATCGCCCACAGCGAACTCGATCAGATCTCGCTGGATGATCTGCTTGAGATCGACTATCAGAAAGCCGCCATCGACCGTAACACGCGTCAGTTTCTGGCCGGTGTGCCATCGAACAACGTTTTATTGTGGGGTGCACGCGGCACCGGCAAGTCATCGCTGATCCACGCGCTGATCAATGCTCATGCAGATGAGGGTTTGCGCCTGGTGGAAGTAGGCAAGACCCTGTTGGCCGGTCTGCCCGAGATCGTCCGCCGACTCAAAGACGAGCCGTATCGCTTTGTGCTGTTCTGTGACGATCTTTCCTTCGAAGCTGATGACCCCACCTACAAAGTGCTCAAAAGCGCGCTGGAAGGCTCCATGTTCCGCTCATCGGGGAACGTGTTGATCTATGCAACGTCAAATCGTCGCCATTTGCTGCCTGAGTACATGTCAGACAACGAGGGTGCGTCGTTTGTCGAAGGGGAACTGCATTCCTCTGAGGTGGTGGAAGAGAAGATCTCGCTGTCTGACCGCTTTGGTCTGTGGCTGTCGTTTTACCCGTTCAAGCAACAGGCCTACCTGAGTGTGGTGCACCATTGGGTGAAGCGGCTGGCAGAAGAACACGATCTGAAACTCACCTGGGACGACGCCGCTGACAAGGCAGCTCTGCGCTGGGCTTTAGCCCGTGGTGTACGCAGTGGCAGGACGGCGCAGCATTTCGCCAGGGACTATGTGGGCCAGCAACGCCTACAATTGCTTGACGCGATCAGGACGCGTTCATAGAATGCGCGGCTTCTGCGAGTATGTCCCCTTCGTCTAGTGGCCTAGGACTCCAGGTTTTCATCCTGGCAACAGGGGTTCGACTCCCCTAGGGGACGCCAGTTGCTCCTTTCCAAAGAAGATCAATAGCGCTCAACGCCGTTCAAGAAGACTCAAAAAGATAGTTAAAACCCTGTGATAACAAATGGTTACGCGACTAACTGTTTGCTCAAAGCCAATCTAGAACCTACAATGCGATCCAGTACCTACTGGTACAACGACTGGTACAACGGATTAATGATTCCCAGTGCTTTGCGTTCATTCCCGACGACGGGGCTTGATGCGTTCACAACAACTGAATCTGCTAACGGTGCGTCAATGTGACGCTGCACGACCCGGTCAACGACTGCGTGATGGTGGTGGTCTTTTTCTTGAAGTGACTGACGCGGGGGTACTGACAAGTTAACGCTTTCGTCTTTCAGAAAGTGGGAATATGGAGTCAAATGCGGGCATAAAATTACATGCAAGCGGGGATATTCGTTCGAGAAAAGGCAAAAACCATGTGTTTTGTGTAACCCTGTCCCATGGGAAAAGTTAACTTGTCAGTACCGTTTCTCGGCCTGGCGGCGGGTTTGAACTTCTTTTCGCACCCGGCCTTTGTGCTGCTTGAACGCGAATACTTCCCAGGCCTGGTGACTGCACCATTTGGCAGGGGTTGCCGGGTTCTATCTTGTACGCCAACTGGTTAGGTCGATCAGTACCAGTGTGCCCGACTAGGCACAGTAAACCACTGCGGTTACACAGGAAACTACAGTCTATGGCGCGTGACTTTCATCCGCCCACAGCACGTGGGTTAGGTGTCGAGTACCGTCTGCATCGATGCGCATGAACGTCTCGCTTTGGCCTCGGCGGCCAAATGACATACCCCAACCCGTTTCTGCGTTACGTTGGCCGATGTCAGATTTATTGCAGCCTTTACCCGGAGGCGCGTTACAGACGCCGCCACCGCCATCTATGCCACCGCCCGTCGGAGCGTCAGTGATATAGGAATTATAGCTGTCGGTATGCCCGTATATGCTATCCAGTTGCTGAAAGTCATGCGGATTAGGGTATTCGTGTGGCGGATCCTGGTAATCCATGCAGCTATAAAGAGATTGATTATCGAAATCCTCATCCTGATGACTCAAGCCCACGTCGTGACCCAACTCCTGGCACATCACGCTCTGTTTCCATTCCGGCTTGTTGTAGAAATCCCAGCCGAAATAGGTGTCATTCAGCTTGGTATAGCCATATACGATGTGACCACTCGTATCGATGGCGATACCTGCGATGCCTAGCCAGCCGTTTTGGCCGTAACTGAGATTACAAATGCGCACTTGGCCATTTGGCGGGCTACATTTGCGCTGGTCTGTGGTGGCTGTCGAGCCGCCTGGATCTTCCACCATATTCAATCCGGAAGAAGATGCTGACCAATCAAAAACCGCCTTCGCAACGTAGCCATCCCAATCTGAGGTCGTGCTGTTTTCACAACCGTTAATTCGAATGAGTTCGCGGTTCTTGCCCAGTGGTAGTTATTCCAACTGTGGTCTGCATAAACCGATGCGTTGAATGTAAACAGCACGCTCGCTGTCAGCACGGTAAAAACTATTCGATTGACCATTTCCCACCTCTCTTGTGATTGGTTTGACCTTCAAGACTAACAAAATTCGGGCGTGGTAATGTAAAGGGACGTAACCGGATTTCGTGTCCTTGCCACACACGATTGCAATTGAATACGCCGCCTCTACCGAGACCAGAATTTCCACCACGACCTTTTTTGAGGTTCACCCTCGCCGCGTGTGCCTTCCTGGCCGGGTTCTCTTGTTTCGCGATGTTCGCCTTGAATCTCTTTTCGCTCGTCGCGTCGAGATCGCATGGTCTCTGAGGTTGCATTGCCTTCGCTATCTGGGTCGGTTCGGTGTTCGGTACCCCTTTCGTGTGCGTCTTTACGGGTACTGACAAGTTAACTTTTCCCATGGGACAGGGTTACTCAAAACACATGGTTTTTGCCTTTTGTCGAACGGATATCCCCACTTGCATGTAATTTAATGCCCGCATTTGACTCCATATTCCCACTTTCTGAAAGACGAAAGCGTTAACTTGTCAGTACCTCCCTGCCCGCTATCGGCGCGGGCGCGGGTCTTCCTCATGCGCCGCCATGTAGGACCGCAAAACCGCATTCATGCGGGTTTGATAGCCCTTCCCCATCGCCTTGAAATATTCGAGCACGTCCAGATCAACGCGCATGCTGATTTGTTGTTTGGGTTCTTCGGGCATCACAACCCGCGCGGTTTCCCAGAATTCGCGGCTGGTGGCGGAAATATCGCTGTAATCGATATCCTTGTCGGTCTTGGCCTGAAGCTCCGCCAGCCTCTTTTTTGAGACGGGTTTTTTATTCGGTGATTTTCGCACGGTACTCATAATACACTTTCCTTTCTGCGCGGCTGGCAAGACGCGCTGATATAATCCGAATGGTCTCATTGCGGTCGGTATGCGCAACGACGATGACAACGGCCCCACCCAGCTCGCCAAGGCTGATTTCGCGGGTTTCGCCGTAGTCCTGCCTGTCATCGATCCGGCTCAAAACCGGGCCGCTGAAAATCCGGGATGCTTCGTCGAAGCTGATCCCGTGCTTTTTCAGATTGGCGGCGTCTTTGGCCTGATCCCATTCAAACGTCATATTATCTTTGTATATACATTTGTCAATACAGTCACTAAGACGATATTCCTAGCGTTGCTGCTGAAAACCGTCGGTATTTTGCAAGTTGGAACGTTGTGGGGTTGTTTGAAGAACAAATGGAAACGTCCGGAGTTCGAAAAGCTCCTGCGCAGTCTCAAATCCGGTGATACGCTTGTGGTGCTTGATATTGACCGCGCCTTCCGCTCGACCATCGATGCGCTGGCGCATATCGAAAAACTGAAAAAACGCGGTGTGAACTTCCAGATTCTCTCCTGTGGGTGGCGAATTCGCAGTCACGCCGCCAGCGGAGTCTGAAACAGCCCACCGCAGTGGCGCCGCCAAGTGTAATTTTCGAACGTAACAGGCGTGCGAGTCGATAACCCGGCGTAGTGATCGGGCGCGGTGCCGTCGAGCGAGCGATGCACGCGATGCCCATTGTAATAATCGCGGAATGCCGTCAGCTTTCGGGTCAGATCAATTGCGTTCCAATAGAACACGCGGTCGAGGTATTCGCGCCGAAGCGTTCCGATCAATCGTTCGACAAACGGATGTGAACTTGGGACGTACGGGACCGACTTGATTTCATCGATCTCACAGACCCGCAGGTTGGTGCGCCAGCGATGAAAGCGGAACAGCGGATCATGATCGGTGCTGATGTGCTTCGGTAACGGCTGGCCCGCAACGGCGGAATTGAACAGACGACAAACGGCGACACCCTCTACGTCCCCGGCGTGCACGCCAAAGCCGATGATGCGGCGTGTGAATACGTCCATGACAACTATGACCAATGACTACGCCGTAGGACCGATCCGCAGCGAAACAGGTCCACGCTCCAAAGGCTGTCCTTGCTATGGGCTATGAAAGTCAGCCACGACGGTCCGTTGGAACCGGAGCCACCTGGATGATAGTGCGTCTCCAACACGCGCCGAACGACGTCTTTGTTGAGATCAATGCCGAACGCCTCAGCGATCTCTTGGGCAATGCGAACACAACCGAACATCGGATGGCGTGTCTTCAGCTCAACAATCGCAGCGATCAATTCGCCAGACGGCCCTTTCGGACCTGGCTTGCCTCGATGAGCTGTAGATGAAAAAAGCAGACGGTACTTTCGATTGACCAAGGCCTTGTGGAATTTCAACAG
>JAQBYL010000257.1 GCA_027622495.1 Pseudomonadota bacterium | reverse complement strand
GATATGCTGCCCGCCCACCATAACCAGCCGATGGTTTGAAGAACAGGTTCCTACGCTGTTGCCACATCTGTTCGACCAGATCTGGCGTGACGTTGCGTGTGTGCGGCAGCTGTTGCAGTGTTTCGACATCAATCGGTCGGGCGCCCATAGCCGTTAGCAGCTGCTGATTCCTGAAGATCGCGAGATTTCGCTTGTCTGCGAACAGAGCGTGATGCATCGGTGCAGGACTTAAAACAACCTGATCATTTTCATATGCCTGCTTCAACAGTTGGTGTTCCGGGTGCTCGAGTGAAAAATCAGTCAATCGGTTGTAAACCATATCGATGATTGTGCCGGAGACTGCCAGTCGATCTCCGAGCAGGTGAAGCGCGCCAGGGTCTACACAGATCACCTCGATGCCAGATTCGCGCAGCAACTCTGCCGCCAGCTGCATATCCGGATACAGATACTGGCGCTCGGGGTCACGATCGACGATGGCGATGGTGTGTGGCTTGCCCTGTCGACCTGCGAGCTGCCACTCGTGTATGAACATCTGAATGAGACTTGCTTTCACCGTGGCTGGATCAAACGTCGGTGTCGATCCACAGATTGAAGCAACCTTCTGAGTGGCATTGAGCATCTCGTTGGCGAGGAATGCCCCACCGGCGTTGGTGTTCACCTCGATCAGGCGGGGACCGTTGTTTGTGATATGAAAGTCATAACCCATCAAGAGACCGGCGTTTGCGGACTGCCGGGCAGGTGGCGCAACCATAGCCGCTGATGTACGTGCGACGATATGGGCCTGGTAGGCCGGCAGACGCGTAATCGCCTCGATAGCCTGCATCTGCTGAACCATCTGCTGCCATTCGTTGGTGCTGATAAACACAGCACTACCGGCAAACAGGTGAGGCCGTTCGTTAAGCATCTCTTTGATGCCATCGATCCTGCTTTGGCTTGCTATGCTCTCATCGATCATGCTTCTGGAGAGAGGCACGCATTCGCAACTCGCGTTGAGAGCTGCAAGGTCGGCGTTGCTCAAGGAAGGTCCCGTGGGTTCACAGACGTTCATGATGAGAGCGCTGCCGCCAGTGGTAAACAGATCTTTGCCTCACCGCCACAGCAATCCTCCATAAGATAGGCAAGAAGGCTCGTCATCTGTTTGTAGTCTGCGAAGTAAATGATCTGGCGACCCTGGCGTTGTGATCTGACTAGCCTTGCGTTGCTCAACACCAGCAGCTGGGCAGAAGCGGTCGGCGCGCCGATATCTGCGTATGCAGACAGTTCGCCAGCGGCCATCCCGCTGGGTCCGGCCTGGATCAGACGACGTAACAACGATAACCGGCCTTCGTGCGCGATGGCGGAAAGTTTGGTGACAACGTCACGACTTTTTTGAGAAGTTTTTGTTTTCATAGTTCATGAATACATGAAATAAGAAAATGGAGCAAGTAGTGCGTGAATTTATTTTTTGTGATCAACCGCGTCAGTCCGGGAAATAGGGTAGTGTGCAAGCTGCGAATCACGTGTGGTTACGCGTGGTTAATAGATGAACCCGCAAGGAGAACACCAGTGACCATTACCGGCGAATGTTTCTGCGGAGCGATCACCTACGAGGTAACCGGTACGCTGCGTGATGCCAGATCGTGTCATTGTTCCAGATGCCGTAAGGCATTCAGCGCACAGGCGTCTGCCTATGCAGAGGTTGATCCAAATGAGTTCCACTGGTTGACGGGAGAAGACCTGCTCACCTCCTACATAGGAAGCCACGGTTTTGGTTTGCGATTCTGCAGCAACTGCGGATCAACACTTTGTGGTGTATTTGATGGGCAGGTGCACGGCGTGACGTTGGGCTGTGTGAATGGAGATCCACAGATAAGTATCGGAGCACACATCTTCGTCGGCTCTAAAGCAGTCTGGGAGGTGATTCCGGATGGCGTTGTCACCTTCGATGAGGGGCCTGGCTGAATTCAGATTGAATGGCCGAACCCCTGCAGATCTATTCAGATTTCTAAAAGAGATGGTCTACTAGTCGACCGCTGCGACCACCGCGATCTCGACAGAAAACTGCGGTGCTGCCAGTTTTGATTCGACGCAGGCGCGGGTTGGCGTTGCGCCGGGAACCACCCACTCATCCCACACACTGTTCATCTCGGCGAAGTTGTTCATGTTGACCAGCCAGATGGTCGCGCTGAGCAGGCGTGATTTGTCGGTTCCGGCTTCTGCTAACAATTCATCTATTTCGCGCAGGATGTCCTTGGTTTGAGCAGCAGTACTTTCTCCCCCGGCTTTCTGGGCTACCTGCCCCGCCGTGGTCACGGTGCCGCCATGGACTACCGCCTGGCTCATGCGCTTGCCTGTCTTGATGCGTCGAATTGTCATTTGTGTACCTGTAAGTTGGGAGCGTAACAGTGGATCCTACGATACATTCAAGCGTTCAGGTAACGCTAATCCTGATATGCTCTGGGTCAACCTGGCTGGACTACCTGATGGCAAATTGTCTCGACTACGCAAAGATCGCTTGCGCCGCCTACTTTAAAAACGCCAGTCAATACTACGCGGATCCGCCGGGTCATATGGTGGATGACTGGACCTGTCAGAAGTGGGAACCAGGCACCTTGCTGGGGGATGGTTTCCAGGGCGGTATCTGGCAGAACGGAAAGGATGTCATTGTGGGTTGTTGCGGCACCAACCCCGAGCAGGCGGGTAAATTCGTTTCGGATCTCAGCGCGGATCTGAAGATCGGTGCGCGTATCCTGCCAAACCAATGTTCGTCTGCCAGGCAGATGGTGCGCGCGGCCAAAAAAATTGCCAATGGCAGAAAGGTCAGTGTAACCGGCCATTCACTTGGTGGCGGCCTTTCTCAGGTTGTGGGTCTGTGGGAAGAAGTTCCATTTGTGACGTTCAACGCCCCTGCCATGAAGCATGTCATCAAGGCGGCACACTTTAATTTTCTCAAACCGCAGATGATGTGGCGGACCTGGAATTCGAACAAGGCCAGCAAGACACCGGGGGTCAATTTTCGCATTAAAGGTGATCTGGTGAGTATGCACGGCCTTGCAGGTGGGCATGTTGGCATGGTGGTGGATCTGCACAATGCAACCGGCGGAGGAGCGCACGGCAAAGGCAATTGCTGGCAGGCGGTGCTTGAGACTGGCTGGGCTGACATTGATCCGTTCGAGGCCTGATTCGGCGGTCTCAATAGAGCAAAGCAACCGCCGTGAAGTGACACATGCTCCCCCCCAGCACGAACAGATGCCACATGCCGTGAAACCAGCTGACACGACTGTCGAACAGGTAAAACACAATGCCGGTGGTATAAAACAGACCGCCATACAGCAACAGGTTGAAGACCTCCTCGCTTAAGCCTTTGATGATCGGATCGAGAGCGAAGACGCACAACCAACCCATCAACAGGTAAATGCCCAGCTGGATTGCCCGTGGACCGCGACGCGGGAAGCCATCCATGATGACGCCGATGATGGCCAGACTCCAGATCCCACCGAGCATCCACAAGAATGCGGAACCATCCAGTGCCACTGCGAGAAACGGTGTGTACGAACCCGCAATCAGAAGGTAGATCGCCTGATGGTCCAGCACCCGATATCTGATTTTGCGCTGGCCGATTGAGCCGTGATAGAGCGTTGAAAACGTATACAACAGGAGCGAGGAGGTAGCATAGATGGCCACACAGATAGTCGCCACACCGTCACCATTTGTCACGGCTTTGGTCAGCAGGAGCGCACCACCGAGCAATGCGAGACAGGCTCCTGCGAAATGACTCCAGCAGTTGAACCGTTCGGCTCTCGGGACGCTTAACAACATCGCATCAATTTCTGGCTGCTGATTTCTGACCGCCAGCGTACACCATCACGTTTATTGAGACCGGACATTACATTTATCTATGGGTTCATAACTATCAAGCATTTGAAGTAATGCAGCAGATCCGGCAGCATGCTACAATTGGGCCTGAGTGTGAGTAAGCAAAGAGGAAGGTATGAACTACGACATCGTAATCCGTGGCGGAACCATCGTGGACGGCAGTGGTGATAAGCCTTACCAGGGTGATCTGGCCATTGCAGATGGCATGATCGTGGCTATTTCCAGGTCCGGTGAGCCGCCTCTGGATAGTACGGGTGCGCAGGAAGTGGATGCTTCGGGTGAGATAGTCTCCCCGGGTTTTGTCGATATCCATACTCATCTCGACGCACAGATAGGCTGGGATCCAGACATGACGCCGGTGAGCTGGCACGGTGTTACGACCGCGCTGATCGGCAACTGCGGCATGACCTTTGCACCGTGCCGGCCCGAGCACCGTGAACTGATGGCTGGCATGATGGAAACGGTCGAAGACATCCCTAAAGAAGCAATTCTTTCGGGTCTTGCGTGGGATTGGGAGCAGTACGGTGAATACCTGGATTCCATCGAACGCCTGGGCACTGCGATCAACGTTGCGGGTCTTGTAGGCCATGCCGCGGTTCGTTACTACGTGATGGGAGACCGGTCGTTTGCGGAAGAAGCCACCGATGCCGAGCAGCAGCAGATGGCCGAGATCGTCGGTTCGGCCATCGATAGCGGTGCATTCGGCTTTTCCACCAACCGCTACGCACCGCATAAAGCACCGGACGGGCGGTCCATACCCGGGACCTTCGCGAGTGTTGAAGAGCTCAAGACCATCGCCGCTGTTGTGGGCTCGAAAAAGGGCTTGATGCAGGCGGTGGGCGCAGATTTCGAAGTTCTGCAGGCAGTTGCAGACACAGCCCACAACCGTGTGCTGTTCAGCTTCGGCACTGGTCCGGAAGAAGGTGCCGGAACACGCAGTGCGCAGGCGTTGGACGCCTTGTGTGAAGGCCGTGATATCACCGCAATTTCCCACGTGCGCGGATCAGGCTACATGTTCGGTTTGCAATCGGGTCTGCCGGCCCGCGGCGAGGCCTGGCGCGAGTTGAGCCAGTTGGATTTAGACGGCCGGCTCAACGCCATCAACGATGCCGGGTTTGCGGCCCGTCTTGTCGATGACGCACGAAACCCGAACGCAACGCAGCTGCCAATGGATCGGGTGTTTTTTCTCGGGTCTGGCGCCACCCCGGATTACACCAGCGAAACCAGCCTGGCTGAGCAGGCGAAGGTTGCGGGCGAACACTGGGCCGAAACGTTTATCCGCTTGTCAAAAGAGACTGCGGGACGTGCGCTGTTCAATTTCCGCATGTTTTCGGCGAGTCTCAATGAACAGGCGAATCTCTTCTCCAGTGAGCACGTTTATCCGGGCTTAGGTGATGCCGGTGCGCATGTATCACAGATCATGGATGCCGGCTGGTCGAGTTTCATGTTGTCTTACTGGCATCGTGATCGCGGTTTTTACAGCCTGAGCCAGGTGATCCAGAAAATGACATCCGGGCCTGCGCGGGTGGTGGGTCTTCACGACCGTGGTCTGCTCAAAACAGGGATGCGTGCGGATGTGAATGTTTTTGATATCAACGAGGTTGCAGAACTGCAGCCCGAACTGGTCAAGGATTTTCCTGGTGGTGCGCCACGTTACATCCAGAAAGCCCGTGGTTTCAAAGCGACGATCGTGAACGGACAGTTAAGCTTGCGCGATGGCGAGCTGACCGGCACGCGAGCGGGTAAGGTTTTACGTTATCGCGCCTGAATGGCGACGATGACGGGCCCCTGGGTCGGATCACGCTTCGCGTCATCCGGCCCTTTTTTTGTTCGTGCAAATACGTGGCATCCGATTAGACGACTGCGACATTCACTTATTCTTTCATCGGTTTGGAGGGCGTAGCGTCCGGGTAAACTCGCGTGGAGGCTATCATGCAGATTGATCGCATTCTGGTTGCCAATGATTCCTATAACGGTCTCGAGCGTGCCCTGTCGAAAGTTGCGCTCATCGAACACATCACTGGTGCGAGTGTGGAGGTTGCAACCGTCGTCTACGACAGTGTCGATGAACAACCCATACCCGAACACGAAAAAGCCCGTTTGATCGAAGCCTTCATGGCAGCTGAACGGGCCGGGTTTGTGGGCATCCTCAAGCCGTTCGAAGACAAAATTGCCTGGGCGGATCCGCGCGTGTTGTGGGGCAAGCGGGCAGAGACAGCGATCATCAAGGAAGCCGGTCTGCGCAAAGTTGATCTGATCGTAAAACCCATGGCCGAGAGTGCTGGCATCTCCGATCTTCTGCACACGCCGCTGGACTGGAGATTGATACGCAGCTCACCCGTACCGGTTCTGATGTCAAAGTCCGAGGGTTGGAAAAAAGGGGATGATGTGCTGGTCGCGGTGGATGCGTCAGACAAGAAACA
>JAQBYL010000256.1 GCA_027622495.1 Pseudomonadota bacterium | reverse complement strand
CCCGCCGCGGGACCCACAGACTCATCAGTGGGTCTGGCACCATCAACATTCACTTCGATGACGCCATTCAAAAGCTGCGCTCGACGCCACCGATAGGTCTCGGCCGCGCGATCCCATAACTGTGCGAGATCCACAGGTTGATCCGGCGGAAACACCAGCGCATCCGGAAACATCGCCGTATCAGGGGCAACAATGTTGCCTGACGTGATGATGTAGTAGGCAGGATAGGGCCACAGGTTAGTCCCTGTTGCAGATTTACGCAGGTAAGCGTAGGTCGCCAGCTGAAGCTGTTCATTGGCGGCGATCGCTTCACCGTGGTACAGCTCGCTGCCCCATTTGGCATCCAGGATCAGTTCACACCCATCGTCACGGGTCAGCAGCAGATCCAGGTCACCCTGAATATGGGTATCAAGCCACGGCCTGCGTTCATGGTGTTCAGCCGTCACCGACGTGATCCGCGCGCGGCGCAGATGCGCAACCAGACGCTGCAGACTCACCCCCAGAATCGACTCGATCCGCTGGCGTTCGACACCTCGCCCGGGCTCCATCAACACCGCACCTTCCTGTTCGATCAGGCGCGGCGTTGTGTGATCTAGCCACGCCTGCATCTGTGCCGGTTGCAGGGTCTGCCATGTATCCTGCGTGCAAAAGAATTCCTCGAACAGACGATGGGCCAGCGAACCGAACAGCCGCGCATCGTCATTCACATCTTCAGCGCGGCCAGGGCGTAAGCGCGCGGCATAGTCCAGCACCCATTGATGGGGCGAAAAAAACAGTTTGTTGAGGCTTGAGTAGGATTCCGTTTCGCGCTCGGGGAGGCTCTGCGTTTCTGGCAGGTGCCACCAGCGCCTGGGGGATGGAAGCGATAAGCACACGATTGGCTCCACGCTGATGCCTGCCTGAAGCAGCGGCTCACTATCGCCCTGAAGCAGTGCTTCATCCAGGTTCAGAGTCTTGAGCCCGCTGAATCGCCGCGCGATCTGCACCATGAGAGGATGTTGACTTTTGTCCTGATCGTGGATCACCAGCACCAGTCGATCCACGGCATTCACGATGGGCTTGAGCCACTGTTCTGCTCGCCAGCCCAACCGTTGATCCACTGATGCAAGTTCAACACCGTTGGCGGCCAGATCTTCAAGCTCTCTTGCTGACCAGGGATAGCGAAGATCACTGCGCGAAAGCGCCATGTCCCACCAGTACACCGTGTTCCAGCGCTGATCGATCGCGCTTGCGCTGGTGGCTGCGCGCACATGCCCGACCTCGGCATAGGATTCCGGGTCAGGCTGTTGCTGCGTTACTTCATCAACTAACCGGTCGAGGTCGGTTTTGGCGAGTTTCTCAACGCCCTGTTCCGACAATCGCGCAAAGGCCATGAGTAACGCCTGACACTGTGCCACCGCCGCAGCATAGGCACTGCGCTGACCACTGCCTTCCTCAAACGCAAGTCTGCCAATGAGCCAGTTGTTGATCCTCTGGGTACGTTCGCCGAGCGGCTCAATCGGTGCACCGGTTGGCGCATAACGCACCGACACGCACCAGTAGGCCACCTCACTCAATGTCTGGGCGATGGCTTTTTCTCCAGCACCCTGGCTCGCTTCGATCTCAGCGATCTGAGCAAGGGCGGCCTGCCAGGCGCGCCCGCCGACCCCCGGTTGAGCGGCCACGGCTTCGCTCAACCGCTGCCGCACGTGGCTTTTGAGTGGACTCAACGGGTGGATCAGAAACTGCATCAGAAGATGTGGATTAACCGGTTGCCAGACCAGACCCAAGACCAGCTTCAATACCTGGGCTACCGCCCGGAACTGCGAATAGTGCTGAAAGCCGCAGCGTGGCAGACCGCTGCGCTCCAGCGCGTTGTCGACAATAATGCCGTCGCGTTCGGCCAGCACAACACTGTGGTACCGACCAGGACCCGCTTCTTTTGATTCACTACGCGATTCACTGCGGATCAGTTCTCCCACCGCCCTGGCACTGATGTCTTTTGTCGCCGAGCGCAGGATCAACAGACTGCCATCGCCCTTAAGTTCAATCGTCGGCCCATCCACACCGTCAAGCAGCTTCGTCTGCAGCAGGTGCAGATCAGATCCGGGTTTGGCCTGTGGCATCAGCCGGATGCCGGGATCCAGCTCATAACCGATCTGCTGCGCAAGATCCCGCCAGCAGCGGGTGAGCGTCTGCGGGTCATCCAGCAGAGTGAGGCACTGTATCTGCGTGCGTCTGCTGGCAAGGGCAGCCAATGCCCGTTGAGCTCGCTGACCCGGACCCGGCGCAACTGCAACAGATGCCCGGCTTTCAATTTCGGCCATGTCTGCCAGACGCCGTTGCACGCCAGGGGCAAACTTGCCCTTCCAGCCTGCTTCAAACCACTGGTCGCGCCAGGCGAGCAGAGTGCGGGCAACATTCACCGGATCTACCGCAAAGGAGCGATGATAAAAGCGATCCGGATTGTCCAGGGCCTTAAGAACACCGCGATAGGCGATGATGCGTTCCGCGCTCATGGTCAAGACCGGTGGCAGACCGAGCTCGGTCTCGAGCAGGTCCAGAAACCCGCGCGGTCCGAGGGTAATTTCGCCGATCGACGTTCGTGGTGGTGTCGGATCAAGCGTGCCGCGCTGCTGCGCAAACCAAACCCGCATT
Organism: Pseudomonadota bacterium; assembly: GCA_027622495.1. Taxonomy (GTDB): domain Bacteria; phylum Pseudomonadota; class Gammaproteobacteria; order Pseudomonadales; family Azotimanducaceae; genus JAQBYL01. The sequence continues at coordinate 3,668 of JAQBYL010000256.1, read as the reverse complement.
CAATGGCCTCCTTTCGCGCAGGCCCGGATACACGGTTTGAGTGTCACGCAGCCTGCTGCCAAGTATTGCATGCTCACAAGCTCGCGAGGTATCCGACGGGAGCGGTAAACCACGTTCCACGTCCACCCTTGTGCCTGCGCTACAATGGCTGCCGCGCAGTTGGTATGACTCATGTCCCGGACCCTCAAATTCACCCTGCCTGTGATCTTCATCGTGGTTGCAAGTGCCGTGGCGGCACTCCTGTTCAGTTTGCGAACGGCCGCGCCGAAGACCCAGGTTACACCGCCAGCCCTGCTCGTCCAGGTGCAAACCGCCCAGCGAACCCCGGTCATATTCAACGTCAAGTCGCAGGGTACGGTCATGCCCAGAACACAGACTACGCTCGTGGCAGAGGCATCCGGACGCATCATCGAGGTGTCACCGGCATTTGTGAATGGCGGCTTTTTCAGCAAGGGCGACGTGCTGATCCGCATCGATCCCCGCGAATACGAAAGTGCCGCCCTGCGGGCTCAAGCCGCTGTGGCCCGGGCCACGACGCTGATGGCAACCGAGAGTGCACGCGCGGGCTATGCGGAAGACGACTGGGAACGTCTGCGCGAGAGCAACCCGCGAACCGGACAGGCGTCCGCTCTGGCTCTGCGCAAACCACAGCTGCAGGAGGCGATTGCCGAATTGCAGTCCGCAGAAGCCCAGTTGATCGACGCGCAGAACGACCTGGACCAGACCGTCATACGGGCACCCTACGCGGGCCTGATCCAGGAAAAGATCGCCGATATCGGCCAGTACGTGAACGTCGGATCGCAACTGGCCCGCACCTTCGCGGTGGACTATGCTGAAATCCGTCTGCCGGTGACCCAGCAGGATCTGCTGTTTCTGGATCTGCAGAAGCTGCGCTTCGGTGAGCCGTTCAACGTCACCCTGAGCGCCCGACTCGGCGGCCTGCCGCTCACCTGGGCAGGCAAGATCATGCGTTCGGAAGGCGTATTCGATACCTCGAGCCGGGTCCTGTATCTGGTGGGTCAGGTGGAAGATCCCTACGATCTGAACGTCACCGGCATGCAGCCTCTGCTGCTGGTGGGGACCTTTGTGGAAGCGACCATCGTCGGACGCGATGCAGGCGAGCTGTTCCTGGTTCCCAGATATGCCCTGCAACACGGCAACACCCTGTGGATCGTCAACGAGCACAACGAAATCTATCCGCGCGAGGTCACCGTGGTCAGGCGCGACGCAGACAATGTCTACATCGGCGATGGTCTGGAAGACGGTGAACGTTACTGCGTGACGCCCATCAATCAGCCGCTGCCCGGAATGAAGGTGCGTTTCGATGGCTAAGCGACCGCGCATCCGCGGCCTGATCGGCTGGTTTGCCACCAATCACGTGGCCGCCAATCTGCTGATGCTGCTGATCCTGCTCGGCGGCGTTTACTCGATACTCACGCTCAAGAAAGAGAGTTTCCCACCGTTTCAGTTCGACCAGATAGATGTGCGCGTGCCTTACCCGGGTGCCGGGCCGCAAGAGGTGGAACAAGGCATCATCATCAAGATTGAAGAGGCGATCAGCTCAATCGAAGGGGTGCGCAAAGTCACGAGCTCAGCCTTTGAAGGGATGGGTCAGGTCAGCGTCGACATCACCGAAGGGTACGATCTGGGCGACATCACCGACGAGGTCAAACTGGCCGTAGACAGCATCTCGAGCTTCCCCAGCGAAGCGGAGCGGCCGATCATCTCCAAGCGCAATTTCACCAGAGGCGCACTCAACGTTCAGTTGCATGGCGACCTGAGTGAAAGATCGCTCAAATTGCTGATCGAAGACATACGTGACGAGATCGTCGCCCTGCCGGAAGTCACCCAGGCCGAAGTCTGGGGCTCTCGACCGTTCGAGATTTCAATCGAGTTGTCTGAACTCACCCTGCGGCAATACGGCCTGACCCTCGATCAGGTGACTCAGGCCATCCGTCGCTGGTCGGTGGATCTGCCTGGTGGCTCCATTCAGTCCGCCTCCGGCGACATCCGTCTGCGCGCCGTCGGCCAGGCTTATACGGGCGAAGACTTCGCGCAGATTGCCCTGCTGGGGCAACCCAACGGCACGGTCCTGCGCCTGGGGGATGTGGCCAACATCATCGACGGGTTTGCCGAAGTGCAGAGCTATGCCTTTTTTGACGGCCAGAGCAGCTTCGGCATCAGCGTCCAATCCACCGAAAACGAAAGTGAAATCAAAATCAGCGACGCCGTCCACCGCTATGTGGACGAGCGTAACCAGACCCTTCCTGACGAGGTGGAGCTGACGGTCTGGGGCGACGGCACCTACTACCTGAAAGGCCGCCTCAACATGATGCTGTCCAACATGGCCATGGGGGCGGTGCTGGTTCTGATCGTCCTCGGTCTGTTCCTGCGTGCACGCATCGCTGCCTGGGTGCTTCTAGGGCTGCCGGTCGCGTTTCTCGGAACCTTCATGCTGATGCCGGCGGTCGGGGTGACGATCAACATCATGAGCCTGTTCGCCTTCATTCTGGTGCTCGGTATTGTCGTTGATGACGCCATCATCATCGCCGAGAGCGCTTATACCGAGACCGAAATTAACGGTTACAACGTGAACAACATCGTCATCGGTGCGCAGAAGGTTGCGGTTCCTGCCACCTTCGGGGTGCTGACCACGGTCATGGCGTTTCTGCCGATGCTGTTCGTCACCGGCCCCATCTCAAGCATCAACGGCGCCATCGGCTGGGTGGTGGTGCTTTGCCTGCTGTTTTCGCTGGTTGAAAGCAAACTCATCCTGCCTTCGCACCTGGCCCTCATGAAGGTTTCTCATGGGCCCAAACCCGGTGTCTCGGGCTGGGTCGACAAAAAACTCAAGTCGTTCATAGAAACCAGATACAAACCATTCCTGGCCCTGGCGATTGAATACCGTTATGCAACCGTGGCTTTCTTTATCAGCCTGTTGATCCTCACCGGGGCTCTTTTTGTCGGGGGGCTGGTGCGCTGGGTGTTCTTCCCCGAAATCGACAGCGACTTCGTGCAGGCCTCCATCGAACTCCAGGAAGGCACGCCCGAGGCGATAGTGCGCGAAGTGGTAGACAACATGAATACCGCTCTGCTCGAGGTCAATGCCGAGATCAAGGCAGACACCGGATCCGATGTGGACGTAGTGCACCACATGTTTGCCTACGTCTCTGGCGGGCGCACGGGTCGGATCATGGTGGAGCTGGAAAAGAGTGAAAACCGCCCGGTTACCCCCAAAGAGGTTGAACGCCGCTGGCGCGAAAAGGTCGGCAATGTGGCCGGAACTAAAGAACTCAGATTTTCCGCAGGCAACTCCCTGGGCGGCGGTCCTCCCATCGCGTTCAAATTACAGGGGAACAACGACCAGGCAGTTGAGGCCGCAGCAACCGAACTGGTCGAGCATCTGAAAACCTACCAGGGTCTGTTCGAGATCGAGAGTTCCGCCAACGACGGCCCGCAGGAGATCAAACTCAGTATCAAGCCTCAGGCTGAGGCCCTCGGGATCACCCTTGTGGATCTGGCAAGCCAGGTTCGCGAAGCATTTTACGGTGCCGAAGCGCAGCGAATTCAGCGTGGAACCGACGAAATCCGCGTCATGGTCCGATACCCACGCAGCGAGCGGCGTTCGGTGGGCAACCTGGAGAACATGTGGATCCGCCTGCCCGACG
>JAQBYL010000255.1 GCA_027622495.1 Pseudomonadota bacterium | reverse complement strand
TAAATAAAAGCTGCCAACCCCCTCGGATGCTTTCTGCCGGAAGTGCAGGCCGACCCACAGGCAGAAGATGAGGTAGGCGAGCGTAAGGAGCAGGGTGATCGCGTGTTCGGCCAGATAGTCGATCATTGGGGCGGGGGATCAGTCTCGTCCACCTGAATGTCCATCCTTGCGACAATGATCGCATTAATGACGACGATAACGATGATGCCCCAGTATGGCAGGCCGGTTAGAAAATCCACGTTGCCTCGACGGCTTTCAGTGAACCCCATTGTAGGCGACTCGCTGGCTGTTTGCAGAAGCCCGAGTGGTGGTCGCTGGAACATTGCGGTGTTCAGAGTTACCTTTACCCTGTCACGCATGCAGCGCACACGGAGCCTGCAGCATCAATTTAAGCTTGGGATCACAATGAATGCAGTAGAGTTGAAACAGACCCTCGCCGACGGCGGGTACGTGTTCGGCTGTATGTTGAGCGCCATGGCATCGCCGCGTTTTGCTGGTGCCCTGTCGGGCAGCACTTGCGACTACGTCATCATTGACTCGGAGCACACGTCCCGGGATCGCACCGAAATTCAGACCCTTTGCACCATGCTGCGAAGTATCGACATTGCCTCCGTCGTGAGAGTCCCGGTACCCAAAGCGGAATGGGTGGCGATGGCCCTGGATGCGGGAACCTCCGGTGTGCTGGTTCCGTATTGCGAAACCGTTGCGGAAGTTGAAGCGGTTGTTGCTACCGCGCGATTTCACCCGCTTAAAGGTGCTTATCTGAAGCGTGCAATGACCGAAGGCAAACTACCCAGCGATGCCGCCGGAACTTACCTGGCCAAACGCCACCGGCACACCTTTGTGATCATCGGTATTGAGTCGGAGCCCGCTTACGAAAATCTGGATGCCATTCTTTCGGTACCAGGTATCGATGGTCTCTTCATAGGCCCCAACGACATGTCTACATCGCTCGGCATACCCGACGACTACGACAACCCGCGTTATCAGCAGGTTGTTGCCGACATCATCAAGCGTGCTGAAGCTTCCGGGGTGCCGGTCATGGTGCATCAGCAGACCATTGCTACCTCCGCCATGGCAATCAGTCTGGGTGCCCGGTTTGTTCTGCATTCAACCGACGCCGGTATGTTGCAGCGGGCGATGCAGAGCGAAATGAATGAACTGCGTGCGCTCACCGGACGGGTGCGCTCGCCAGTCGACGACAAGGTCGACACAATCTGAAGTATTTTAAGCAGTGATTTAACAGGAGCAATCAACAATGGCGAAAAAAGTAGATTGGTACTACTACCGCAACGGCTGAACCAGTTGCACCCGCGCCGCCAGGTTTCTGGTGGATAGTAAAATCGAGATCGTGACGAAAGTTCCGGCCAGCAAAAAACTTCAGCAAGCGGACGCGAAAGCGCTGTTGAAAGGCGCGTCCAGACTGATTGTTGCGAAGGGCAAGAAGGTGAGCGAGTTTACCCTTGGCGCCAGAGTGGCTGATGACACCGTGGCGGCAATGCTCGGTCCCACCGGTAATCTGCGTGCTCCGACTGCGGTTGTCGGCAAAACCGTTGTGGTGGGCTTTAACGACGCGACTTACACAGGCGTGTTCGGCTAGACCGTTCAGGCGGCGGTACACCCGCCGCCTGTGGCGCGCCTGAAAGATCAGGGAATCTGCGGGATCCAGTCCGGGTTTTCGAACCACGCTTTACGCAGTTCTTCAAGAACTCCAGTGGCCTTCAATGCTTCAACGTAGTTTTGAACCAGGTTCAAAAGCAGTGGATCACTCGGTGATACAGCGATCCCGATGGGTTCGATGGTCAGCGCTTTATCTGCGGCAACCAGCCCGGCATCAGGCCAGCGCATCATGGAGAGGATCACGATGGAGGCATCGGCAACGAAGGCATCGGCCTTGTCTGCCAGCAGCAGATCAATGGCCTGATCGTAAGTCGCTGTCGCTTTGAGTGTTGCGCCTGGTGCGACTGCTTTTACAAAGTCTTCACTGGTTGAACCCTTGAGTGCAGTAATGGTGACGTCTGCCTCACCTAACTGCTGGGACTGCAGCCGGGCGATGGTTTCTGAACGCGCGAGAATGGTCTTACCGGTTATGTAGTACGGCCCTACAAAGGCGGCGTTCATGTTGCGCCGAAGGGTTGCCGTCATCCCCGACATCACCAGATCCACTTTGCCCTGATCAAGGGCATCAAGCAGGTCTGAAAATGGCAGTTCGACAATCTCAAGATCAACGCCCAGCGATGCCGCGAGCAATCCTGCCAGATCGACCTCCATGCCGATGATGTCGCCGGTGCGGGTCTTCATGTTGAATGGCGGCTGGCCGCCCGACATGCCTACTTTCAGCGTGCCGCTTTCGGCAATCCGCGTCAGAACTGGCGAGGTCTGCGCTTTGGCAGTTGCCGCCACAGCCGCGCCTGCGGTGAATGAAACGGTGACGGCTACCAGCGCGCCCGCCAACAGGTAATTGAGAAATTTTTTCATATTCTTCCTTGTCTGTTCACGTGTGTTTGTTTAACGAAAATCAGTTGATGCGAACTCCAACCCCGATCAGATATTTGAAGTCATCGTTTTCCGCCAGGGCTGCCGGTTCGCTTTCGTTGTTGTAGTCGATCTGAATCTTGGCGTAGATGGCGGCGGTGAGGTCAAACCGGAAACCGGTGGAACTCTTGAACACATCGTTGTCTCGACCGCTGACGGTGGTTGCATAAGAATGACGGTGGAATACCTCGGCGCGACCATCGATCACCTTCTGTTTGTAATCCAGAAACCAGCGTGGTGCCAGCGATTCATCTTTGACGCCACCGATCTCTTCAAAAACGCCATCTGCTGTCACGCCCACAGACCAGAAAATGTCATCGGTATTGAAGATGTAGTAACCAAGACCCGCACCAATCCGGTAGCGGTTCTGCAGATCCTTGATCGGATCCTGTTCCCATGCGACACCGCCGGTGAGGAACCAGGCGTCGTTGAAATTCCAGTTGTAGTTGTAGGTCAGATAACTCTGATCCTTGGTCTCCACCCCGTTGGCTTCCTGCTTGTCGATGGCGAAATCGCCTTTGTGCAGATGCGCGCCGTATTCGACTTCACCGGCCGTGTACCAGCGCCAGTCTTCGCTTTCGGTATTCCCCTTGGACACATTGGCACTCAGGTCTGAAGTAACAAACCAGGTGTAGTCATCGGGTTCGACTGGTGCGGGCAGGCTGATCAGAGCAACACTCTGTCCGGCTTCATCGACAACGGCAAGCGTGCCATCGGCGGTGTTCGCGATAGAGCCTTTCACCGTGGTCCCGTCTGCGCGCTCGACTACGAAACGTTCCGCTGAATTAATCACTGCCACGGCATCGAGCATCACCACAATGGGGTCGCCGTACTCGGGATTGATACGCAGGGAATCTGCGCTGATCTCTTCGACCAGACCACTGATTCGATCGCCGTTCTTCATTTCAATGGAATCCGCGATAGCGGCCCCAGCGATTGAGAACAGGGCGATGCCGATGAGCTTGACAGGTAAGTTCACATAGGTGCCTCAAAAGTATCCGTTTGAAGGGTAGTCAGCACACGCATCCATGCGCGACCGGGTGAAAAGTCGCGCAAGTTCCCGCAGACAGGTCGTTTTGTCAAATCGAAATGGCTTACTCGATCGAATAGCGCCAGGGTTTGGCTGGTTGTTCTGCGTCTTGGTCGAGCGTCCACAAGGGCATGGCCAGTTGATCGCCAACACGGGCAAACACCACCCGCAGACGCGATCCGATGCCAACCTGGCGCACCATGTCGGGGGTTGCCAGGCTGCCATCGGGCGCCGCCAGGTTGCCGGTCAGACGCAGACCGTCAAAGGGCGAAGGCGTATCGCGCTGCTCGTCGAGTTCCACCAGCAGGAGCAGGTAGGGGACGTGAGCCCGGAAGGCCGGCTGGATCGCGTGATGAACTTCACCGTAAGAATACAGCGTGCCGCGACCCTCCACTGCCACCCAGGTACTGTCAGGATGGGCGCAGAACGGGCAGGCAGTGGTGGGTGGATAGCGTTTGAGACCGCAGGAGCTGCATTGTTGCAGGCGCAGTTCACCCAGCGCACAGAAGCGGTAAAAACTCCTGTTCGGTTCGTCAAGATCGCCGATTTCGACCGGCATGCCCAGATATTCACCTTTGCTTGGCATCAGCGTGTCCCCCGTGCCATCACGAGTGCCGATCCGGTCCCGGGCGTCGCCCAACCGAGGTTGGCTGAGAGTTCCGCGTCTTTGACCTGGCGGCAGCCCCCTTCGTTGTAGATATAGGTGTGTTGCCGCTTGCCGTCAGCTCCGATCGGGCAACTGTCGTCAACATCGTGGCGCAGCTGTCTGACGTTTTCGATCACCATGTTGACACCATGCGTATACCCCTCGCACAGGTGCCCCCCACTGGTATTGTTAGGGCGTTTGCCGCCCAGGCGCATGTCGCCGGAACTGACGTATTCGCCGCCTTCGCCTTTCTTGCAGAAACCGTAGTCTTCAAGTTGCAGCAGCGTGGTGAAGGTAAACGCGTCGTACGAACCCGTAACGTCGATATCTTCGGGACCGACACCGGCGTTCGGCCACAGAATGTCTTTTGCATAGTATCCGGCCACTGTGGATATGGGTCCCGACTGGTAGTGGTTGTCGGACCGTGGTTTGGAACATCGCCCGACCACCGATTGAATCACCGCAGGGGTATGGCGCAGGTCCCTGGCCCGATCGATTCTGGTCACGATGATCGCTGTGCCGTTGTCGGTTTCTACACAGCAGTCCAGCAGGTGCAGTGGTTTGACGATCATCCGGCTGGACAGCACATCCTCAACGGTGACTGGCTTGTTGTAGTACGCCTTCGGGTTGTTCGCGGCATGCTGCGAGTGGATGACCTTGACCATGGCCACCTGCTCAGGTGTCGTACCGTAGTCGTACATGTGCCGCATGAACGACTGGCAGAACATCTGACCTGCGCTCATCAGGCCATAGCCGCGGGGGAAAAGACCCTCACCACTCAAAGGGGCAACCGCACCGCGCCCACCGGTTCCGCCGATGCGTACCTGGCTGTAGCCATTCATGGCCCGGTAGATGGCGACGGTTTTGCACATACCGGCCTCAATCACGCCCATGGCGATGCCGATCAGGGCTTCGATGCTTGAGCCACCGCCATACACGTCCACGTAAAAATTCAGGCGGATGCCCAGATCACCGGCAATCGTGGTGGAAAACGTTGAGTCATTGAAGCTGTAGCTCAACATGCCGTCGACCTCGCCGGGGGTCAGACCGGCATCTTCGATCGCCTTCCTCACTGCGGTTGTCCCGAGCTGTCGCGTGGTGCAGCCAGAGCCGCGCATATAGCCCGTTTCTCCCACCCCGACGATCGCGTATTTTCCGCGCAGGCCCCGATCCGACGTTGCGTCCATGTCTGCGTTCAAGCTTCTCCCCTTAGCGTGCCCCCAGAACCACCCAGTCAACCAGTGCAGCGACTACCGCGAGTGTGATCATCACAATGATGATGATGCCAATCAGGCGCCAGCCGTGAAATTTTTTTTCGTCCTGATTCATTTTTGCATCATCCCACCGTACGCTACAGAAGCAAAATCAGCTCGGCTGTGCGGCATATCGTTCCTTGACGGGGCCAGGGGCTGTCAACATAATGGCGCGCCTTTGCGAGCGCCTGTGGCCAAATTGGATAAGGCACTGGTCTACGAAACCAGGGATTGCAAGTTCGAATCTTGCCAGGCGCACCAACTACCGTGACTTTACGTGTAAGTGACCACTATCGAATGGTCACGGATGGTCACGAAAAGTTTTTCAGGTTCAGTTCCATCGCTTCAGCCGCGTTTTCGTCCATCCCTGGAAGCATGTGACCGTAGGTATCGAGCGTGATGGTGATGGACGAGTGCCCAAGTCTTTCTGACACCGTTTTAATGTTGACGTTGGCGGCAATCAACTGGCTTGCGTGGCTATGGCGAAACGACTGAACGGTAACGCCCTGGAGTGGTGTGCCTTTCAATACAGTCCCCACGTGCTTGGTATATGCCCACGGCGTCACTGGCTCGCCGACTGTCTGGCTCGTTGGGCACGCAGTTCGTTTTCGAGTTTGGACGGCATAGTAACCTTGCGAATGCTGTTTTTTGTCTTAGGGGCTTTTAGCTCCAATTCGCCGCCAACTCGTTGATACAGCGACCTCCTCACGTGAATCACCATGCCTTCGATGCAGTCCCACTTGAGCGCGCACACTTCACCCCGGCGCATCCCAGACGCAAGCGAAAGAAGGTAACCGGCCAAACTAAACCGTAGTTTCGGTGCCGCGATGTCGATCATAGAATTTCCTGC
>JAQBYL010000254.1 GCA_027622495.1 Pseudomonadota bacterium | reverse complement strand
CTGCTGACGTTGCCAAATTCTGTTTTGTGTTTGCCAGAAGGGGCATCGTTCCCGAGGCCTGTTCCAGCTACTTTCTGCCCCGCATAGTCGGCATCAGCAAGGCACTGGAATGGTGTTACAGCGGTCGGGTGTTTCCCGCAAGCGAAGCTTTAGCATCCGGGCTGGTTGGCGCGGTCCATGCAAAAGATGATCTGTTGGGTGCCGCGCGCGCCATCGCCCGCGAAATCGCCGACAATACCTCTGCGATCTCCATTACACTGATCCGCCAGATGATGTGGAAAATGCTCGGGGCCGATCACCCCATGGATGCCCACAAAATTGATTCACGCGGTGTGTATGCGACAGGTCGCTCGGCAGATTCCGCTGAAGGTGTGCAGGCTTTTTTAGAAAAACGCGACGCAGTATTTCCAGGCAGAGTGTCAACCGATCTCCCGGATTTCTACCCCTGGTGGGAAGAAAAAAAGTTCTCGTAGAAAGCAAAACCTGACGACCAGCCATTTTCATAAACATTTTCATAAACTAAAAGAAAGAGACAAAGCATGAACGACGCTCAAATTCCACAGAAAGCACCCTACCCCATAGAAGTTGAAGCCGGCAAAAAGTATTTCTGGTGTGCGTGCGGCAAGAGTACTAACCAGCCGTTCTGCGACGGCTCACACAAGGGTTCCGAATTCACCCCGCTGGCATATGATGCAGAAAAGAGCCGTACGCTGTATTTCTGCGGATGCAAGAACACCAAAGGCGCACCGTTGTGTGACGGCACCCATAACACCCTGTAAACACAGCACGCAGGGGATGACCCTGCCGCGTTTTACGTGCGATACAGAACCAGGATTAGTTGTACCCGTCTATGTCAATGTTTTCGCGATGGTTTAAATCAAAGCCCGCTCTGGACCACCCGAGCGTGGATAAACGCCGCAAGGCACTGGCAGGTCTTACCCCTGCAAGCGCAGGCGAACACCAGGAAGTTCTGCTCAGTCTGGCGGTTAACGATCCCGAAGAGACGATCCGGCATGAAGCACTGAAGCTCGTCACCGATGTGACGCGCCTTCTGCAGGTACTCGACTCAGACCCGCAGGCGTCACCGATTGCGGCGCGTATTGTGGAACTCGATCGAAGCCTCGCAACACACAACGCGGCTCTGTTCGTCGCCTGTCTGAAAAGCGCATCCGATACAGAACGCAGCGCGCTGATCAGAACCGCTCTAGATCCTGATCTGATCGCACAAACCGCGGTTGAAAACCCGGACGCAGAAGATCTGCTTTCAGCAGCCACCAACCTCGGTGAAACGGGGCTATCCGCGCTGGAGAAACGCAGCCGTAACAAAAATAAAAAGATCAACCGCTATGCCCGAGACAGGATGGAGCTTCTGCGGACACTCAAGGTCGATCTTGCACAGCATGTCAAACGCAGCGACGATCTGATGGGGAAGAACCTGAGCGATGAGTCAACCGCCCGTGTGGAGCACCATGTTAAGGCTCTGCAGACGTGTCGCGACAATATCCGCTGGATCAACTCCCAACTTACCCAGTTCAACCACAGTCCCTGCGACACCACTGCCATTGAACACGCGATTGAGCAGCTCACAGAAATATTGAACACGCGAGAAGCTTCACCCGCCGAAACCGTGATTGAGGCCGAAGATACCAGCCCGCAGAGCGTCTCTGTCCCCGTCGACAATTCAGTATTCGAGCAGATAGCGCACACGCTAACCACTCTGGAGGAACGCCTGACCGATGTCCCCATCGACCCTGAGGTGTTGGAGCAGAAACAGCTTCTGACGTCGCAGTGGATGGCGCAATGTGACAGCCACCCGCCCGGTGATGCGGAACTCGCAGTATTCAATCGGGTAAGCGCGCAGTTCAAGAACCTCGAGGACCTGACCGATCGGCTGACCAAGCTCGATCTTCCCAGTCTCGACTATCAGCCTTTCCCTGAGGTCTGGCCCGAAGAGCCCGATGCTGCGCAGCAACTGTGGCGCGATCTGGGCAAAAAGCGCCGCATGTTCAACGACAGCGCAAAGCGTATAAAACAATTGGCATGGCCCGAGGATCTGCCCCTGCCTGATGCGCTGCGCGCGTTCCCAGACCAGCTCACCGAGCTTGCCACCGACATCGATCGCGCAACAACCTTCTCAAACGACCTTGCAGAACGGCTGACCGAAACGGTGCTCAAACTGCACCTTCATCTGGACAACGGTGAGCTTACCCCGGCGATGAGTGCGCACAACGAAGCTCGAAAGCTTGACCGATGTATGCCTGCTACGTTCGATCATCCCGCGCGGAAATCCTTAAAGCAGATTCAACGTAAGCTCGAAGAACTGCGTGACTGGCAGGAGTTTGCCACGTCGCCGAAACGCCAGGATCTGATGGATGCGATTGGCCGTCTGGCAGATAAACCTCTGGCGCCAGCGGACCAGGCGGGACGGATCAAAGCCCTGCGATCGGAATGGATTGCCCTCGGCGTACCCGGTAATGCTCATGAGTATCGTCTGAATGATCAGTTCAACCAGGCGGCTGAACGGGCTTTTGAACCCTGTCGTGAGTACTTCGCAGCTCAGGCACTGCTTCGGGAAGAAAACCTCCAGGCACGCACGCGCATGTGCGATCAACTGGAAACTTACTTAAGCGATGTGGTCTGGTCGAAGGTTGATATCCGCGCGGCGGAAAAGATCATGCGCACAGCCAGAGCGCAGTGGCAGCAGTACCACCCGGTGGACAAAAAGGCGGGTAAAGCAGTCGATGTGCGTTTTGAAACAGCACAGCAGACCCTGCACGACCAGATCAAAGCGGCAGGTGTAGCCAATCTCGCGTTCAAACAGAACGTCGTCGATTCGGCACAGCAGATACTGCAGGGCGAAGGCGATCTCGAAACACGTATCCAGAAGATCAAGGACCTGCAGGCCAGCTGGCGGTCGATCGGTCCAACGCCCCGCGGTCCTGATCAGGCGATGTGGAAAGCGTTCCGCCAGATCTGTGATGCTGTTTTTGAGCAGCGAACCCAGCTGAACAATCAGCAACAAGAACAGATTCAGCAGGCCGTACAGAACGCCGATGTACTCATGACACACATCCAGACACTTCGCGGGGCAGATGAACCGGAACCGGATTCGCTCGCCGACATCCGCAGCCAGATCCGCGGGCTAACCAGCCTGCCGGAACGTCAGAGGCAAACCCTGGAGAAGGCTCTGGCCGACCTGGAGGCACACTATCAACGATGCAAACGGACGGCTGAAGCTGCGCTCCAGCGCAACCGCTTGATGGCGATCAAACAGTGGGATCACCGGCTGAGCGAGGCTGAATTGAAAGGTGTTGAACCAGCGGCTGATCTGCTGGCGGGCGCGGCTGATGAAGCTTACCTGACCCGGGTGTTCGACAAGCGCGAGGGTCACAACGGTGATCTGGATCTGGCCTGCCGCACACTGGCGGTTAATGCTGAACTGCTGGCAGATCTGCCATCGCCTACGGAAGATCGAGAGCTGCGCCTGGTCCTGCAGGTCGAACAACTGAAAGCCTACGTCGGTCAAAAAACCAACAGCGACGGGTTCGACGATCTGCTCACTCAATGGTGTGCTATCGGTGCAAAGGATCCATCGATCGAGCCGCTGCGTGAGCGCATGTTCACCGCACTTGAAAAGCTGGCGCACACCAGTCAGGCGAAAGGGCCTGACCACAGAATTTCTGCTAGATCCTGAATTCGACCCTGGCGCCACCGAGGTCACTCTGCTGGATGCTGAGCTTCCCGCCGTACACTTTCACGAGCTCCGCAACGACCGCAAGGCCAATACCCTGACCCGGTTGAATCTCATCTGCCCGGGTACCACGATTCAGCACTTCCGCACGCATGTTGGCACTGATACCAGGACCATCGTCATCGATCCCGACCACGGTTTCAGTGGTTTTTGAACCGCTCACCCGAATCGCTCGGCCGGTATATTTGAAGGCGTTTTCCAGCAGATTGCCGAATATTTCCATGAAGTCCCGCTCATCACCGCGGACTATCAGTCGTTCCGGCAGATCGAGCGATACCTCGATGTGCCGGTCTGCGTAGGCGGTCTGCAATGCGCGGACCAGCCGCTGCAGGACACGGGTCAGATCCACTGGATGTCCAACCACGGTCGGCCCACTGATCGACGCCCGCGTCAGCTGATGCATGACCGTGCTCTCCATGCGTTCCAGCTGTTCCTGCACCAGCTGCCGGTCAGAAGTGCCATTGTGTTCACCCAGAGCGTTGCGGATTACAGCGAGTGGTGTTTTCAGGCTGTGTGCCAGGTCATCCAGGGCATTGCGATAGCGTGTGCGACTGCGTTGTTCGTGCTGAACAAACCGGTCCAGATTCTGGGCAAGGCCATGCAGCTCGGAAGGATAAAGGGCTGACAGTTTGTCGCGCTTGCCCTCTTCCAGGTCGCGAACCTCATCGGCCATGGTTCGAAGGGGTCGCAACCCCCAGCGGATGGCGACCAGCTGAGCGCCAACGAACAGCAACGTGACCAGACCCAGGCCGAGATACAGATTGCGTCTGAAACCGCGTATGGCCGCGGCGAACGGAGCCTGATCTGTCGCAACGTGGAAGGTCAGCTTGAACTGTTCCGGATCTTCCCAGATCACTGTGTAACTCAGAAAAAACCGATCAACACCACCATCATCAGCCTCGCTGAAGACAAAATCACCCGGGGTGAGATTTGCACTGGGTTCCGGGAAACCCACCACGGTGGTCCGTGCCGACGGCGAGCGCCAGCCCTCCGATGTGTCGAGGTTATAGACCGCGGCATAAAGACCAGACTCGGGCTGATTCAGACTCGGATGCGGTAGCTCCGATGCAAACCGGACCCCGTCAGGATGCTCCTCAGCCACCCCCATCAGCGAGTAAACCACCTGGCGCAACTGACTTTCTGCCCCGGCAAAGATGCTCGCGGAGAATGAGCGATCGAGGACCATACCGGTGAGACTCAAAAAGACCGACAGGACGATGGTCGTGGTCAGGATCAGGCGTGTCTGTATGCCTGATTTCACATCAGCTCGTTTCGAGATTAATGCGGTAACCCTGGCCACGCACCGTTCTGATGGGTGCAGATGGATCGAGCTTCTTGCGCAGACGTCCGACAAACACTTCGATCACATTACTGTCGCGATCGAAATCCTGCTCATACAGATGTTCGGTAAGCTCAGATTTGGAGACCACCCTCGACGGGTTCAACATCAGATACTCCAGCACCTTGTACTCATAAGCTGTGAGCTCCACCGGTCGATCCTCGCCCCGCACCTCTTTTTTGCCGGTGTCAATCTTGAGGCTGCCTTGACTGATGACCGGCGATGCATAACCCGCTGCTCGCCGAACCAGCGCGTTCAGACGCGCCATCAATTCTTCCATGTGAAAAGGTTTGGTCAGATAGTCGTCGGCACCGGCTTCAAGACCGGACACTTTGTCCTGCCAGTTGCCACGGGCGGTCAGAATCAGCACCGGAAAGCGTCGCTCTTCTTTGCGCAGCACGCTGATCAGCGCCATCCCGTCCATCTTAGGCAGACCGATGTCGATCACTGCTGCGTCGTAAGGATATTCACGGCCGTAGTACAGACCCTCTTCACCGTCGCACGCCGCATCGTCCACAAATCCGGCACCTCGCAGATGACGGACGAGCTGCTCGCGCAGTGCTTCTTCATCTTCAACAATCAGGATTCTCATAGGTTCCTCCCTTGTGGATCAGGGCGCTTTCCGGTTGGGTTTTTCATCGGGAACAATCACTGTTGTCACCCGGCCACCATCAAGCAGCACACGAACGCGATATCCATTCTTGCCGTCTGGCGCGGCCGACAACACCCGTCCACCGGTCTGTCGCCGGGCAATGGCGGTAGCCTCTTCGACGCTCAAGCCGGGGGCGTTCTGCACGAAATTGTTTGGCGCTGTGGTGGCACTCGTCTGTGCGGCCACCTCCACAGCAAAGAACGGGAGTACCAGCACAAACAGGAGGATCCACCTTTTACACGAGGGCACCATCATGGGACCTGTCCTCAAGTCACTTGCGTGCATTGTACTCCCAAACCTGCGGCTAAGAACTGCAGCGGGTTCTGACACAATCGGGCAGATAACTGCGAACGACGTCAGACCTGAACGGGGGTCACATTCACACGGACCCGTAATTTTCGACCGGGGTCGGTCTCCATGTGACTGGTATAGGTCTCACCCGCGTACTCATAGGTGACGTCGTAACCGGTGACAACCTGTTCGCTGACATATTCCTCAACGACTCTGCAGACGTGCTCAACGCGATAACCGTCTTCGTAATGATTCCGGTTGCGGCGGGATATGTCGGCACCAACC
>JAQBYL010000253.1 GCA_027622495.1 Pseudomonadota bacterium | reverse complement strand
AGGAGGTTAGTCAGAGCAAGGCCGCCGCTTGAGTTGGCTTGTCATACACCAGATTTGACAATAGCTCCCCAATCAATGCCTAGGGAGCAAGTCTGGTAACCAAAACTTCCAGTACCAGTTGGCCCAAAAGTCGCGTCGAATTCAAGTCTGTAGTTCGTGACTCCTGCGTTCGCAGTGCTACGGGACAGCATTAAAGTGACCATCAAGATCGCAAACAAGTATATTTTCACGAGAATTCCCCCGAGTGTACGTGGCGTACTAGCGATGGACCCGCGGCCTCCCTGTCGTGGGCGCGCAGCACTCGTAAGCCACTAGCTACTGGTTACCGGTATTCCCGGTAGGCAGGCTGCGTGGGAGGGCAGGGATGGGCTGCGCTGTATCCTCAGCAAACGGAACCCCTAACAGCTTCGAACCCAGGGCGCAAAGTGATGGTGGGTTGACCGGGATTAGAAAGGCTATCTTGTCCAAGTCTATTTTCTGGCGTTCCTTGAGGTGTACCTTTTTTAGCGCACTTCTCGCTATCGTTAATTTATAAGGCTAAGAAACTGATTTCTAATCAGTCCTTTTTCAGAGCCTTGATCGATATCTGCTTGTTGGTAGCGATGGTGTCTGCGTCCCACAGATTGGCGAACTGCATGGATCGCGGGCAATGGAAATACGCTTCGTCGATATCGACCACAATCCCCTGAACCAGATTTGAATTTTCGTCACGCCAGTTGAGCTCCGGCTGCAACCCGCGTTTCAGCATCTCCTGCTTGTCGAGAATGCTGACCCGGCCGTTGACCCTGGCGGTGACGTTCATCCCCGGTATCAGAAACAGCAGACCGGCCTTGGGATTGCTCTCGAAGTTTTCATAACTCTGAAACAGACGATTGCCGCCGATGTCCGGGACCAGCAGGGTCTTGTCATCGAGCACTTTCACAAACCCTGGCAGGCCGCCTTTCGGGGAGGCGTCGCAATTGCCCTGTGCGTCGGCGG
Organism: Pseudomonadota bacterium; assembly: GCA_027622495.1. Lineage (GTDB taxonomy): Bacteria > Pseudomonadota > Gammaproteobacteria > Pseudomonadales > Azotimanducaceae > JAQBYL01. The sequence goes on along the minus strand of JAQBYL010000253.1, from coordinate 5,347 downwards.
TAGACAGAATGGCAAAGGGTGCGTTTTCAATAAACGCTTTGACGTACGGTTCCAGGTGGTCTTTGACCTTGTTGACAGCAAGCGGGTGCGCGCCACCCAGGGCTTCGCGCAGCTGATCGATTCTGGCGGTGTTTGCGTTCATGGCGTCTCCTGACTGGATGTCAGTCTAAAAGACCCTGAAACCGCATTGCAAGGACACGGGTACAGGGTCGAATATGGAAGTTGCTGTTCTATTACGCGATCATTCATCCGGTTGCGTCTTCGAGTGTGTGAAATGACCCGAACAACTCCTCCTGAACTGAATGCGCTAAAAGTGACCGGCGAGACCGATGTCGGCTGGGACGTAAATACCCTGCCGAATGAAACCGCCGATGAAGAGGGCAATCCCACTCCTTTGGATCGGGGCTTTGGTGTGCCCGATCCGCGCGCCCCGAAAACCCGGTCCTATGATGATCCGGATGTCGTCAGGCTGCGTAAGCACCTCAAAGCCAACAATGGTCTCAAGGGCCTCGATGTCTGCTCACCAGATGAAATCGATCGGGCTGTTCGCATATATCGCCGCGATGGTTTTGTGGTTGTGCGCGATCTTCTGGACGCAGAGAAGCTCGCCGAGTTTCGTGACGCAAGCGCGCGGGTACTGCGTGAAATCCTTTCGGTGCCGGGTATCGATGGCCGCAAATACACCACCGAGACCGGCCGTCTGCCGCATCGCTACAGCTATGGCACCTCATCGGCTTCGCGCCAGCTGCTGCATGATCCGGTGTGGGCAGGGATGGTCGATCTGCCGACCACGACCCCTCTCTTGAAAGCGTTGTTTGCGACATCAGACTACTTCGTCGTCGGCGCCGGTGGCGATCTGTGCCTGCCCGGTGCGATTGAATATCAGCATCTGCACTATGACCAGAAAGACAGCGGTGAGATCACGCAGGGGCGCCTGGCACATGCCCGGCAGTTGGGCATTGAGCTGCGAACGCGACCGGGTACAAGCGAACTGCTCGCCACAACACACCGCCTGATCCTCGAACGCACACCCCCGCTGATCACCATCAATTTTCTGATGTCGGACCTCACCTGGGAGAACGGTCCGATCCGCCAGATCCCCGGAAGTCACGCCATGCAGCAATCTCCCCCGAAGCCCGAAGATGAACCGGAGTGGATGCGCCTGTCGACCCTGGTGGGTGGTAAGGCCGGCTGGGGAGTCTTCCGGGACAACCGGGCCTGGCACGGGGCCACCCCGAATCTGAGTCGCGAGATACGGGCGATGCCGAACGTCGAGTACGGTCCGCCATGGCGGCAGGGGATTGCCAGAACCATGCCGCATGAAATCTGGCAGACGCTGAGCCCGCATGCGCAGCACATCTGTCGGGCGGCCAAGGCGGATGCTGGTGTGTGGCCAGCGGGTGCAGGGGTCATGCACCCCTTGCGACGGTCCAGGGAAATGGCTGCGGGTGGTGAGGCGTCTGAACAGGACTACTAGGAGCCTCTGAGTACGCGATACCTGATCAGAGGCTCCCTGGTGCTTTGAGGCCTCAGCGCAGGCGAATGCTGTGCAGGGTCAGTCTGGCACCGGCGAACTTCTGTTTCGGTCCTCAAAGACAACGGTCAGATGTTGATCGGAGAATTCGATCAGACCATGCATTCTGATCAAACCCTGTCCGAACAGTGACGGGTGCGGAATCAACTCCGGTAGCTTTAAACCACTTCGGTAATAGGTCCAACCGGTATCCAATGCCAGGGGAGAAGCGATCAGCAGGGTGATCGCACAAAGGGTAAGACGAAACGGTCCGGTTCTCCCCAACAGAAACACCGCGCCGCAGGCAGATCCTGTGGTGCTGGTGTACAGATCGATCCGGTTCAACGAGCCGTCCGGGCCTGTCTGGGTCCATTCGATGAGCACTGCGCAGAACAGACAAACAAGCGCCACCACGCTGATTGATTTCCAGGTTTCACACTGCACCATCCGTCCCAGCAGAACCACGAGAACCGCATACGCTGGAACATGTAAAAGATCTTTCAAGGTGTTGAACCACAGCGGACCTTCGACATCTGCGGTGACGATATGCAGCGCAGGGATCAGTACTAACCCGAGGCCTTGCAGGAGCCTGAATCGCACGTTCCCACCGTCTGCAATCATCTTCCGGTGCCGCTAAATCGACAGGCGCGAAGCGATCCGCACCAGCAGATCGCGCGTATCTGAGAACGACAGGCAGCCATCGGTAATGCTCTGGCCGTACTTCATGTTTGCCGATACAGCCTGTGAGCCCGCGTTGATGTGGCTTTCGATCATCAGGCCACCAAGCCAGGAGCGGCCGCTGGTGAGTTGATCGACCACGCTCAAAGCCACCTCAACCTGGCGCTCGGGTTGTTTGTCACTGTTGGCGTGGCTGCAATCGACCATGATGAATTGATTCAGGCCCAGCTCGCTGAGCTTTTCGTAAACCTCCACAGTGGTGTGTGGATGGTAGTTCGGCTGATGGCCGCCACGCAGAACCAGGTGACAGTCCGGGTTGCCTGCGGTTTCCAGAATTGCCGGTGCGCCCTCTTTGGTGAGCGATGGAAAAAGATGCGTGTGGGCAATGGTTTTCATCGCGTCGATGGCCACATTCACATCACCGTCGGTCCGGTTCTTTACCCCGACAGGCATCGAGAGTCCAGAGGCTAATTGACGGTGAATCTGGCTTTCCACCGTGCGGGCGCCGATGGCACCCCAACTGATCATGTCGGTGTAATACTGACCGAAGGTGGTATCCAGAAATTCTGTGGCCGCGGGTACCCGCATACCGGTCAGATCCGAAAGCAGTTGCCGCGCCATGCGTAAACCCTTGTTGATGCGGTGTGTGCCATCCAGATCAGGATCGTTGATCAGACCTTTCCAGCCCACCGTGGTACGTGGTTTTTCAAAGTAAACACGCATGACACAGAGAATCTTTTCCTGCACTTCTTCAGCCATGCGCACAAAGCGATCCGCGTAGTCCATTGCCGCTATGGGATCGTGTATCGAACAGGGACCAACAATCACGAGCAGGCGTTTGTCTTTTGAGTTGATGATGTTGCTCACTGCGTCCCGGCTGTGCGCAACAAATGCGCTCATCTCGTCGGTGAGCGGCAGATCTTCCTGCAGCACTGCGGGGGATATGAGCGGGTGAGTGCGGGTAATTCTGAGATTGTCGGTTTGCATGTACAGGTGCTCTCTCGCAGTGACGCAGGTATGCTAACGATAGCGGTTTTAACAGACGAGCACAGAGACTTGGAAAGGGACGAGGCATGAGTGATACCAATCAACAACAGGACTTTCGCGCATCGGTTCGCGAATGGCTGGCCGAAAATTTTCCGCCCGTGCTTGCGGGCATGGCGATGGGAATGGAAGGCGAAACGCGGTCAAGCCCTGTAAAAGACCTGAAGCTGTGGCGATCACGGCTGGCGGAGCAGGGGTGGGGCGCACCGACATGGCCTGTTGAATATGGTGGCGCAGGTCTGTCTCATCCGCAAGCCAGGATCATCGCTGACGAAATGGCGCAGATCGGCGCAACTAATCCGATCCCAATGCTTGCTGGCATGGGCGTAACCATGGTGGGTCCCACTATTCTTGAGTACGGGACGGATGATCAGAAACAGCGGCATCTTCCTGGCATTGCCAGTGGCGAAGTCCGCTGGTGTCTTGGCTTGTCAGAACCCAACGCCGGATCGGATCTGGCCTCGCTGACCACAAAAGCAGAAGCCGATGGTGACAACTTTGTGCTCAACGGCCAGAAAGTATGGACATCGGGCGCAGATATATCGCAGTGGTGCGGGGCGCTTGTGCGGACCGATTCAAACGCGGGTAAACGCGATGGGATCAGCTTTGTGATGCTGCCCATGGATCAGCCCGGGGTGGAAACGCGACCGATCAAACTGATTGCTGGTGCTTCACCATTCTGTGAAACCTACTTCAACAACGCGATCGCTGAAAAGAACGACCTGCTCGGGGAACTCAACGATGGCTGGAGCGTGATCAAACGTCTGCTTCAGCATGAGCGCCAGAGTCAGACGAGCGCCCGCGGTGGTGGTGGTGAAAAAGCGGCAGGTCTTTCCGACCTGGCGAAAACCTACGTTGGAACCCTGGAGGATGGCACGTTAGCAGATGCAGATCTGCGTTTCCGTCTGGCCAGTCACCTGATGGACGCACAGGCTCACAGCCTGACCATCGGGCGCATCACGGCAGAAGCAAAGGGCAAGGTCGAGGTCACTGCGGCAGCATCGATTCTTAAAAACTCAGCGACCCGGGTCGCTCAGATTAAAGCCGAACTGACAGTCGAGTTGATGGGTCATCAGGGTCTCGGCTGGGAAGGTGAGACGTTTTCCAACCATGAACTTGGTGCGGTTCGCGAATGGCTCGGAGGTAAAGCCATATCCATCTACGGTGGATCGTTTGAGGTCCAGAACAACATCATATCGAAGAATATTCTCGGCCTGCCTGAAACTACGCAGAAAGGTTAGGGCGGGAAACTCAAAGGGTTAGAAATGGCAGCACTTACAGAAGAACAAACCATGCTCAAAGACCAGGCATCTGCCTGGGTCACAGAACAATCGCCGGTACGCAAGTTCCGCGAAATGCGTGACAGCAAGGTCGAACAGGCATTTACCCCATTTACCTGGAACCAGATGGTCGAGATGGGCTGGACAGGCATTCTGGTGCCGGAAGCCTACGGCGGATCAGATCTCGGCTATCTCACGTTTGGGGTTGTGCTGGAGCAACTTGGTCGCCAGTTGACCGCGTCGCCCCTGTTCGCATCTGCGCTGGTGGGAACATCGGCGGTTCTGCTGGGTGGCAGCGCCGAACAGCACCAGCAATGGTTACCCAAGGTCGTAGATGGTTCGGCCATCATGACGCTTGCGGTGGACGAAGGTCCGCGCCATGCGCCGCACAACACGGCGCTCAAGGCTGAAAAGGCCGGTGGTGGGTTTCGATTGAGCGGGACCAAGACTTTTGTTCCAGAAGGAATGGCCGCAACGGCTTTCATAGTTGCTGCTCGAACGTCTGGCAATACCGGTAGTATCGAAGGCCTTACCCTGTTCGTTGTTCCGGCAGACAGCGCCGGGATATCGCGCAGCCGTCTGAGCACGGTGGACAGTCGAGGCTATGCAAACGTGTCCTTCGATGGTGTAGAAGTGACGGCTGATTCTGCACTTGGTGAAGTTGGTCAGGGGTATTCGCTGCTCGATGCCGTTTTAGACCGCGCTCGTGCCGGGTTGAGTGCCGAGATGCTGGGAAGTGCTGCTCAGGCATTCGATATGACTCTCGAATACCTCAAAACCCGTGAACAGTTCGGTCGGGTGATCGGTTCGTTTCAGGCTCTGGGTCACCGTG
>JAQBYL010000252.1 GCA_027622495.1 Pseudomonadota bacterium | reverse complement strand
CCCACAGCCCGCCGTTATGACTGGTCACTCCGTCAAACCACTTTTCACACAGAGTGATCAGAGGCTGCGCGGTTACGCTTTTGCCGAGCACAACTGGCACGGGCGGAACGCCCACGAGCGCTCAGCTAGAGATCTTGAATATCTGTATATTTCTAACCAGTGGCCGCTCCATGGAGTGTGCCACAACAGCCAGTTCCGTTATCTGCAGTCGTATAAAGCGTTGCAGCAGGCGAATGCAAAAAGCCAGCTGCCAGCGGAGATCGCCGAGTGTTTCGCGCAGACACGGGCTACCGAGGAGCTGTACGCCGTCGATCCGGACCCTCATTCGCAGAAGAACCTTGCTGACGATCCCGCCTATGAACAAGTACTGTTGAAAATGCGCACCGCTCTCACAAACTGGCGGTTGGCTACGAGTGATCCCGATTATGAAGTGTACTGCGAGGACTGTTAGCCACGCGTCGACACTGTGCTCAACAGGCTCTCAACTCACCCTGCGAGCCCGCACCGCTCGACCTTTCACCTTTCCATCGGCAGTAAAATAGTCGAGAGCGCGACGGATTTCTGATCGCTCGATCGCAACAAAGCTCGCCATGTCGAAAATGTCGATCTTGCCTACGCTTGAACCGGCCAACCCCGCATCACCGGTTAGAGCACCGAGCAGATCGCCCGGTCTGACTTTCTGTTTGCGCCCCGTGTTGATCTCGATGGTGCCCATGGGCGCTTTCAGAACAAAGTTGGCCTGCCGATCAAGAGAAGCTGGCGTGTCGTAGATGCAGGGTTCCGGCAGGAGGGCCTCAATCGCATTCACCCGCCCCTGTTCGGCCTGGGTAAAGAGGCTCACGGCAAGCCCCTTTTCCCCCGCCCGGCCAGTGCGGCCGATGCGATGGATATAGATTTCCGCCTGCCGCGGCAATTCATAGTTGATCACCGCCTGCAGAGACTTGATATCCAGGCCCCGCGCGGCAACGTCTGTCGCGACCAGCACCGGAACGCTGTTGTTTGAAAACAGAACCAGCACACGGTCCCGATCGCGTTGCTCAAGATCACCGTGAATCGCCAGTGCTTCGATCCGATGATCGTTTAAGAAGGTGGCGACTTCGGCACATTCCTTTTTGGTGTGGCAGAACACCAGGGTGGAGGCGGGCTTGAAATGTTCGAACAACGCAAGCAAAGCGTTGTTGCGTTCATGTGCGCGCACCTCATAAAACACCTGCTCGATCACGCCTGCTGCGTGCTCCGCTTCTACCGTCACTTGAGCCGGGTTGCGCTGAAAGGCCCGACTGATTTTTGCAATGCCTTCCGGATAGGTGGCCGAGAACAGCAGCGTCTGCCGCCTGGCCGGTGTCTTCGCAACAATCTGCTCCATCGCGTCTGAGAACCCCATGTCGAGCATACGATCTGCTTCATCCAGGACCAGGGTCTTGAGACCATCGAGCTTGAGAGTTCCTCTGAGCAGGTGATCGAGAATTCGCCCTGGTGTGCCCACCACGATATGGGCACCGTGCCCAAGTGACATCTTCTGCGGGCCGAACGGCTTGCCCCCGCACAACGAGACGAGTTTGACGTTGGGTATGCCTTGCGCCAACCGGCGGATTTCCTTGCCCACCTGATCGGCCAGTTCGCGCGTGGGGCACAGCACCAGCGCCTGCACCACAAAATGCCGTGGGTCGATCTGCTCCAGAAGACCGAGACCAAAGGCGGCAGTTTTGCCACTGCCGGTTTTGGCCCGGGCAATCAGATCGCGGCCGCCCAAGACCAGCGGCAGACTCTGCGCCTGGATCGGCGTCATGGAGTGGTAACCGAGCGTCTCCAGATTGGCAAGTTGCGCGCTGGCAAGGTCAAGCGTGGCAAAACTGGTTGCTTCGGGGGCGCTCATGGGAAAATTCCAGGTAAACCGACAAATGCGGGCACAGCCGCTATGATACCCGTAGATCAGCAGTTGAGCCTGCCATGACCCAACCCTCTTTAGTCGACAGCCAGCCTGCGCAGTCGAACGCCGCCTACAATCAGTGCTGCGCCGCGCGCACATGATTCCTCTGGCGATCGATGCGCGGCGGCAGAAATATCCGGATGAAACTTCCTATGCCTACAGTGGGGAATACATCGGCGAGGATCACTGGAATGAACATGCGCGCGCTGTAATCAGTCAGCCGGGAGATGAATACTGGCAACGCGACATCACTCTGTGACCTGACGATTCACCCGTAATCACACACAACACAAAAAGGAAAAACCATGTCTGAAGATCTGAGCTTATTTGATGCAATTTACTCGTGCCGTGCCATGCGACGCCTGGACACCAAGGCAGTGCCCGAGGAGTTACTGGTCAAACTGATCGACGCGGCCAACCAGGCCCCAAGCGGTTCAAACATGCAGCGTGCACGATGGCTTGTGGTGCGGGACCCCGATCAGCGTAAGAAACTCGCCGCCTTGAACAAGACTGCAGTCGAAGCCTACGTCGGACCGCAATCAGGTCGCGCGGGTGCGCTGCCTCATCAGTCGGCAGAAAAACGCCAGCGGATGCTGAATTCTGTTCTGTGGCAGGCCGAGCATCTGCAGGATTGTCCGGCAATCGTGATCGCCTGTTTCGAATTCGATGCTCCTGTGTCCGGCAGCGAAGCCTCGCGCGCCGGCAGTTCACTGTGGCCCGGTGTGCAGAATCTGCTGCTGGCTGCACGTGCTCTGGGGCTGGGTGCTGCGCTGACCACCCTGGGCTTAAGTGATCGTAAGGCGAGCCGGGCTGTTTTAGGCCTGCCGGACAATATCGAGGCGTTCGGTCTGATCCCCGTCGGTTATCCGCTGGGTAAGTTTGGACCGGTCACCCGCTTGCCGGTGGCTGAAATCATGCGCTGGGATCGCTGGTCGGCCTGATGCGCACCCGACGTGATCTGCTGCAGATGACAGTCGCAGGTCTTGCGACCTCAGCTGCTGCCTGCGTTCTATCAGATCGTTCTGCCCAAGCTGCTTCGCCCGCCAACGAGACCACCAAAATGACGCAAAGACCCCTCCACTACCAGACGCTGTCAGAAGTCGCGATGAGTATCGCAGAAGGCTCATTGAGCTCGGTGCAGGTAACGAAGGCAATGCTTAAACGCATTGCTTCCCTCGAACCGAGACTGCATTCCTACTACACCGTGATGGGCGAGCAGGCGCTGCAGGCTGCAGCGGTCGCCGATGCGGCGCGCGAACAGGGCGAACACCTTGGGAGTCTGCACGGGGTCCCGATTGCCGTGAAAGATCTCTGCCATAAGCGCGGTGCCCCGACCACCGCCGGGCACAGCTTCCGCAAGGATCTGATCTCCACCACGGATGCCACGGTGGTCACCCGGCTCGAAGCACAGGGTGCGGTGATCCTCGGCAAGTTGGCCACCACGGAAGGGGCAATGGTGGGATATCACCGCGACTTTGCAGTCCCGCGTAATCCCTGGGGTGATCTCGACCGCTGGCCAGGAGTCTCTTCAGGCGGTTCCGGTGTCGCCACTGCTGCAGGTCTGTGTTTTGCATCGCTCGGTACCGACACCGGCGGCTCTATCCGTTTTCCTTCCGCCGTCAACGGCATCGTCGGCTTGAAACCCACCTGGGGGCGGGTAAGCCGACATGGCGTTCTCGACCTGGGTCCAACCCTTGATCACGTTGGTCCGATGACACGAAGTGTGCGTGATGCTGCACGCATCCTCAGCGCGATCGCCGGACATGATGCCAATGATCCGACGTCTCTGGCTGCACCTGTACCCGACTACGAGAAACAGATGGAGCGCGGTGTTGCGGCTCTGCGCATCGGCTGGGACGAAGCCTTTGCCACACGCGACGTCGAACCTTTCGTCGCCGATGCAATGCACAAAGCCATAGCGCTGTTTAAAAGCCAGGGTGCAGAGATCGTCAATATCCAGTTCCCGACACTCGAGCCTGAGGAGAACGCGGCGTGGAACACACTCGCAGCGGCCGAAGCAGCGGCCGTTCACGAGGCAACCTTTCCTTCCCAACAGGACGCCTACGGGACGTATTTCCGTGAGTTTTTGACCCAGGGCCGGGACACTTCTTCGGTCACATTAGCCAAAGCAATGTTCGCGCGAAAGCGCGCGTCAGGGCGGGTCGCACCGATCTTTGCCGGGATTGATTGCCTGGTCTGTCCGACGCTGGCATCTGAGTCGTTCCGCTACAACCCCGAGGATGCGTACGGCGGACTTGATCTGACACGAGGAACGATCGGTGGCGTGCCGCTGGAGTTTTTTAACCGCAGCGGGCGATTCGTGACGATCTGGGACTACAACGGTTATCCCACCCTGTCGGTGCCGTGTGGTTTCTCGCCCGAACGCATACCGATCAGCCTGCAGCTCATTGCGTCACCGCTCAACGAAGGGATTCTGTGCCAGGCAGGTTATGCTTTCGAGCAGGCCAACGAATTTCATCTGCAGCACCCGCAGCTCACCTAGCCGATCATGCAAACACAAGTCGGGTTAACCGAGTGTGTTGAAAGCACAGATACCACCGCTCGAAATGCCACAGATCGCGCGCAGGGAAGCATCTTGAATAAAAGATACACCTGTTGTTTCGGCGGCAAACGGCACTAACTCATCTTTCAGAAAATGCCCGTAAAGCGGCGTCAGGCTGTCGTATTCGAAACTGCGTTGCCAGTGGACAATTGATTCAATTCGCCCCGCTGCTACGACGGGAAACTCAAACAAATCAGCTCTTTGATCATTGAATCCTGGCACTGATTTTATCCAGGGACCCTGGCGGGTTCGCCGGACATGGCTTAAGTTACCAACATCGACTGCCCGGAGATCGCCATGTTCCGTCTGCTCATCGTTGCATCAACGTTAATCCTGACCGCATGTGGACCTGCACCCACATCGCAGCCCGAGGGCGCAGCAGCACCAGTGTACAAGCCAGGTCTCGATGAGTTCGGCAACCCGGATCTGAACGGGATCTGGCAGGCCATGGGGAGCGCCAACTGGAACCTGGAGGCGCATGCAGCAAGTATGGGACCGATCGCCGAGCTCGGTGCACTGGGTGGCATACCGGCAGGTCTGAGTGTTGTGGAAGGTGGCGAGATACCCTATCAGCCATGGGCGCGGGAAAAGCAGCAGAGCAACCATGCCAACTGGTTAGCCCTGGACCCGGCGGTCAAGTGCTTTCTGCCAGGTCTGCCGAGGGCCACCTACATGCCCTATCCCTTCCAGATTGTGCAGGGCAGTGAAACCATATTCATGGTCTATGAATTCGCCAGCGCCGCCCGCATGGTGTACATCAATCAACCCGATTTCGAGCACGATTTTGAAAGCTGGATGGGGCATTCGGTGGGTCGCTTCGAGGGCGACACACTGGTCATCGATGTGTCGAGCAATCATCCCGACACCTGGTTCGACAGCGCCGGCAACTTCCATTCGGCCCAACTGCAGGTCGAGGAACGATTCACGCGGGTTTCAGATCATGTTCTGCACTACGAAGCGTTGATCACCGATCCGGAAACATTTACCCGGCCATGGAAGATCTCGATGCCCCTGTATCGACGCCTGGAAGCCAACGCTCAGCTGCAGGAATACAAGTGCGTCGAATTCGCCGAGGAACTGATGTACGGCCATCTTCGGAAGAAAACCTGACCTGTGTGGCGCTGTACGCCACACACGACTTAGTTCACACGATCATCCACGTACGTCTCACCGGCGGCCTCAGCCTCCAGCAGACGATGGCCGCGCAGAATCCCTTCCATGGCGTAATTCCCTTCATGGCAGGCATACTCAAAGATCGGTTCTGCCGACTTTGCCATCAGGATCGAAACGGTCCACGGCTGCGTCCAATGGGTGGGGTCATTGACGGTCACATCCCATTGCAGTGTTTCCGGTCCCACCCGCTGGAATCGCTCGGTCAGGTGAAGATTTTCATTGGAACCACGAAAATTGCTCTTTGCTGAGAAATTACTGGTCTCAACCACCAGCACGTCGTCTTCCCAGCGACCGCGCGGCTCTCCCATCCACTGGCGCACATTGTCATCAAGCTGGGGGCGATCATCCAGCGGAATGATGCGTGCTTCGTGTGCCATCTCCTGCAACACCACCACGTGATCGGCGTTCTGCACGATCTGAAAATAACCGTTGTAGCCTGCCTGGATGAACGGCACACCAAAGGTGATACAGCGGTCAGAATTAATGCGGTCGGTGTAGGAATCAGCAGGGTGCGCAGCCTCGTGGGCAGCACGGGCATCCATGCGTCGTTGGCCAGCCTCTGTGAGGGCTGGAATCTTGCCGTCGGCGGGGTCAACGATCAGTGAAGTACGATCGTCAAATGTCCGCTCCACGATCCAGAACTGGTTGTAATTGCCAGTTTCCG